>JAEXXN010000387.1 GCA_023405875.1 Bacillota bacterium
CCAAGCTTTTTCCCCGCATCCAGCAGCTCACCCTTGGATAACTTCAGATTCCACGCTTTATTCAGAAGCTTCAGGGTCAGCGCCGCATCTGCACTTCCTCCCGCAAGCCCGGCAGCAACAGGTATTGTTTTGTCTATGCTTATCAATACCCCTTCCTTGACATTGTATTTGGTTTTCAGATACTCTGCAGCCTTGTATGCAATATTCCCCTTATCCGCAGGTATCTTGTCGGTATTTGAAGTTACTCTTATTTCACCCTTCAAGGCTCTGACGGTTACAGTGTCATATAATGCTACCGATTGCATTATCATTGAAACATCATGATATCCGTCCGGCCTTTTTCTTAGAACATCTATAGCAAGATTGATCTTGGCAGCTGCTTTGCCAGTCTGCGTATTCAAAGTTATCACTCTCCCATTATTTCGCGCCTATTGTTTTATGTATACAAATTTCCCCAATTTTATTATATACTAAATCAATTGATTTTAATATACAATAAAAAAGAAAAAAGGCTCCATTGAAAATTTTTAATGGAAACCTTTTTATCCTATACCTCTATTTACCGGCATTCTGCCCTACTCTTATATTTTTAAGTATCATTATCTGCATGCCCCTTGTGACCTTGCTCGGATTTTCAATGTTGTTCAGCTTTACCAGAGCATCCACCGTTGTATTGTACCTTTTTGCAATGCTCCACAGAGTATCTCCCCTCTGTACCATATACATGGTCACTGCAGGTATCCTTCCGTAGTCTATGCTTACCCCTTCTGCTGCTTCAATATTTTCCACAAGCCTCTTCTCAATATGCCTGACAGCTTCTGCATAGACTCCAAGGACCGCCCTGACTTCTATCACTTCATTGTTTATCTGAGTGAAGCTTACGCTGTCAGCGCTGCATTTTACAGTACACGGCATACCGAGCCGTATACCCTGGATGTCGATAAAGTGTCTGAAGGGTATCTGTTCGGTGATGCTGCACATGGGCTCTGCGCTGTATGAGGTCATATATACCGCAGTACATTCGATCATCCCCTCCAGCATTACCCGGTCATCCAGGAGCTTTATCTCGTTTACAACCGGCAGGGCATTTACATAGCATACCTTTTCAATTTCCGGATCCCCATGCTTTATGTTGATTGTTTCTTTGACAACCGCATTGGAGCGTCCTTTACCCACAAATTCGCTTATAGAGAATATGTTTTTCTCAATATCGACCAAATTGCTGGGACTATAGGCATCTATTACGATTTCATGCTCAGTGTCCTTAAATACCCTGGCCCCCATACCCAATACCATAAAGGCATTTATTACCCTCTTCTCTCCATTGGAGTCCTCCGACACCTCCAGATCACACTCATAAAGGCTGCTGTCGGTGGTACATTCCATGCCCTTTTCAGCTGTGGGTATCTCTATGTATTGAGTGAAGGGCACTTCAAATTCCTGGTACTGGAGCTGGTCTTCCTCCACTTCAGTCTTGTACAGAAGATTTACTCCCAGCGTTCCATTTACCTCAACCTTGCCGTCGGCGGCTTTTTCATCCTTTATAATTGCCTTGAAATCAGATCTCAATACTCTTCCTATTGCCGGCATATCTGCCGCTATAACAAGCTCCTCGTTGAATTCATATCTGTCCCTGTTGTTTCCCACCAGTTGTTTGAAGCTGCTGGGTTCCCGGAGTACCTGGATATCCGACAGGCCCCGGACATCTGCTGCCAGTTCAAGGTCAAAAATATCTTCCACCCTGCAGCACAGATCCATTATGACCTTCACTCCAAGCTTTCTTGAATTGATCATATAGCAGTCAATATGCTGAATCACGGTATTTATGCTTTCCCTCATCTTTGGCCTGGCGCCGGAAATTTCAATACTCTGTGAAAAACTCGCTGCCACATCCATATTGTTCAGCGGTTTACCCTCATCGTCTGCCGAATATAGAATGCTTATCAGCAGCTGCCCGTTAACAAGAACCTTATCGTTCAATACTTCGCAGTCCTTCAGCTGAACAGTTGCGCTGGGAGCAAGTATCTTGTATAAATCCGGATTTATATCCGGCACATTTATATCTTCTTCTACTACCGTGCTGAAAACATTTTCGCCTATTATTCTGGAAACCTTTAGTGGGTTCTTTACTAATTCTAATGGCATTAGTCCTCCTCCTCCTACTATAGTTTTTCTATTAATTTATATGAGACGAGGAGGAATTTATGACAAATTTATATAGCATCTTATTAAATGGCTGGAGCAATGGATTACAGAGAAATCGCTATAAGCTGCATAATTGTATGAAAGCTGTGAAATATAGGACGGAACGGTTTAGAACCGTTCCCTACAGCCTATACATAATCTTGTTGTTCCGTAGGGAACGGTTCATAACCGTTCCGTTTATATCACATTTTTCTTATTGTGCAGCAGTCTATTTATATGCTCCCTTTTATTCGTTCATAAGCCCTGTTACTTCAAATATTTTGAACACGATACTGATTAATATTGAAGCCACGGTAGCCAGAGCCATACCTGCAAGGGTTACTGTCCCTATCTGAAGGTGTGCCCCGCTTAAGCCTATTACCAGCACTACGGCGGTAATTACCAGGTTCTTCGGCTTGCTGTAGTCAACCTTCTGTTCCACCAGCATCCTGATACCTGATGCGGCAATCGTTCCGAAGAGCAGCAGCGATACTCCGCCCATTACCGGGTTCGGTATGGTGGTTATTGCCGCAGAAAGCTTGCCTATGAAGGATATCAGTATTGAGATAACCGCAGCCCCTCCTATGACCCATACGCTGAATACTTTTGTGATTGCAAGCACTCCGATATTTTCACCGTAGGTTGTTGTCGGTACGGCCCCGACCATGCCTGAAAGCGCCGTAGAAATACCGTCGCCGGCCAGGGAGCGGTGAAGTCCCGGATCCTTGACAAAATCCCTTTCACAGATGTTTCCCGTCACTATCAGGTGTCCAATATGCTCTGCCACTATTACAAGAGTAGCCGGGAGTATGGTAAGTATCGCAGAGGCATTCCATACGGGAGCGGAAAAGGACGGCATCGCAAACCATGCAGCGTCTCTTACGGCATCAAAATTAACGATTCCCGCGAATAATGCGATTATATATCCTCCTATGACTCCAACGAGTATAGGGATGATCCCAAGAAAGCCCCTGAAGGTCACCGAGCCGATCAATACTATTGCCAGAGTTGAAATGGATACGATAAGGCTTTTGGGGTCCAAGGGCTGTCCTCCCTCGGATATCAAGCCTGCCATACCCGCAGCCGTGGGAGCCAGTTCCAATCCGATTATGGCAACTATAGCACCCATTGCAGCAGGTGGGAACAGCACATCAACCCATCCTGAGCCGGCATATTTGATTATTAAAGCGATAAGCACCAATAATAGTCCGGATATAACAAATCCAGCTTGAGCTGCCTGAAAACCCTGGGATGCCATAACAGCAAATGTAGGTGACAGGTAGGCAAAGCTGGAACCGAGAAAAGAAGGAATTTTACCTTTTGTAATGAAAATATAAAGCAGTGTCCCTATACCATTAAGCAGCAACACCGTCGCGGGATTGATCTTGAAAAGCATTGGGACCAACACAGATGCTCCGAACATTGCGAACAGATGCTGGAAACTAAGTGGAATACTTTCAATCAGTGGAAGTTTTTCATTAACTTGAACAACACGTTTAGGCATTTTAATTCCCCCTTTTAAAATTTATAATGATATATTATGCCCTTGAAATTATGCTTGCAAAACATATTTTTACAGTCTTCCACAAGCACTCTTTGTCTATGATATATGAAAGTATAACAATTATCAACAACTTTTTTCATTTTTTATTATTAGGGCGTGTTTGAAAATTAACGGAATGTTCCATGGCGAGTGGTTTTTGCGCCAGACGAGGCAAAATTTTGCAAAAATAGTGGCTCCTATTTCAAAAAATTTTAACGAAGTATGACACAAAAATCACCGTCAGGGGGCGTTTCGGATAGTTTTCAAACATGCCCTGATTATACTAATAGGATCATAAGATATTTCGCGAAAAAAATCCGTGGAGTTTGTTCCCCACGGATTACATTTTATACGGATTACATTTATAATGTTATTACCGTTCCCGCATTGCCCTCCAGAGCATCTACAGCCTTGTAGAGCGATGTGATGATCGCCTTTTTGCCCGGGTTGGCCTTTGCGAACATCATAGCTGCCTGAACCTTTGGAAGCATGCTTCCCGGTGCAAAATGCCCCTCTTTTATATACTGCTCGGCTTCTGCCACCGTCATAGTGGCAAGATCCTTCTGCTCCGGCTTCTTGAAGTTGATTGAAACCTTCTCAACCTCAGTAAGTATCATCAGTATGTCAGCGCCTATATCCTCTGCAAGCCTTTCCGCTGCAAGATCCTTATCTATAACAGCAGCTATGCCCTCAAGAGAACCGTCCTCATTTTCAGTTACCGGGATTCCGCCGCCCCCTGCCGTAACGACAATGGTAGTGTCCCAAAGCTGTTTTACGGCGGAAAGCTCCACTATCTTCTTGGGCATTGGGGATGCAACGACCCTTCTCCAGCCTCTGCCGGCATCTTCCTTCATTGTATAGCCCTTTTCAGCCTGAAGCTTCCCGGCTTCCTCCTCGGAATAAAACGGTCCGATAGGCTTTGTAGGGTTCTTGAAGCCCTGATCGTCCTTATCCACAACAACCTGTGTGACTACTGTGGCAACAGGTATGTTTCTTCCTCTCTTCCTGAGTGCCTCTCTAAGACCCTGCTGGATGTGATAGCCTATATAGCCCTGGCTCATCGCTCCGCATACGTCAAAGGGCATTGCCGGAGTTACATTTGCAGCAGTCTCTGAAGCCAGAAGTATCCTTCCGACCTGTGGTCCGTTGCCATGTACCACCGCCATTTCGTATCCTCTTATGCTCATTTCCGCAAGATATTCCGAAGTCTTTTTTACAACCTGCAGCTGTGCTTCCGCAGTTGCAGGAGTACCTGACTCCTGCAGGGCATTTCCTCCCAAAGCTACAATGACCTTTATCACTGACATCAAACCTTCTCCTTTACGAATTTATTTTGTAGGTTGGTATTTTAAGCGATTACGCGTTACGGGTTTCGCGTTACGCGACCTAAGAAAATGCTTCGAAGCCATTCTCAATCCCCCGCAACTCGAAACGCGCAACGCGTAACAAGACCCTAAAGAACTACTTTATCGCCTATGATCTATAATGTTGCCACCATGACCGCCTTTATTGTATGCATTCTGTTTTCTGCTTCATCAAATACTACAGAATGCCTGCTCCTGAATACTTCATCGGTTACTTCCCTCATATCTATGCCCTTTTCCTTCATTTCCTTTGCCAGCTTTGTCTCAAAGTCGTGGAAGGCAGGCAGGCAGTGCATGAATATAACATCAGGGTTGCCTGTTGCATTCAGCATTTCCATGGTTACCTTGTATGGAGTAAGAAGTCTTACTCTTTCAGGAATCTGGTCCTCTTCGCCCATTGATGCCCATACGTCTGTGTATATTGCGTCAGCACTTTTTACAGCTGCCATATCATGAGCGACTTCTATAACTGCCCCTGTTTCCTTTGCTATCTCATTGACCTTGTCCAGTATGTCCTGTCTCGGCTTCAGTTCCTCAGGTCCGAGAGCCACAAAGTGCATTCCCATTTTAGCACAGCCGTACATCCACGCATATGCCATATTATTTCTTGTATCCCCTGCAAAAACTACCTTAACCTTGTTAAGAGGTTTTGCCACATGCTCTTCTATTGTAAGCATGTCCGCCAGAATCTGTGTAGGATGGTCAACGTCGGTAAGGCCGTTCCAAACGGGAACTCCCGAATATTTTGCAAGGTCTTCAACTACCGATTGTTTGAAGCCCCTGTACTCTATACCGTCGTAGTATCTTCCCAGGACCTTTGCCGTATCCTCAAGGGATTCCTTTTTACCCATCTGTGAGCTGTTCTGGTCAAGGTAGGTCACATGAGCGCCTTCCTCGAGTGCACCAACCTCAAAAGCACATCTTGTTCTTGTAGATGTCTTTTCAAAAAGCAGGACTATGTTCTTGCCCTTCAGCAAATAGTTCACAATGCCGGCTCTCTTTTTTGACTTCAGGTCATGGGACAGATCAAGCATATACCTGATCTCGGAGGGTGTAAAATCCATAAGTGTAAGAAAGCTTCTTCCTTTAAGGTTAACTGCCATTTTAAAAATCTCTCCTTTATAATCTTATTTAATCGATCCATGTCCAAATTTCGGACTACAAATTATATTATACGATATATGGGACTTCTACGGCAATGGACAATGGGCCCCAAAAAGGCTGCACAGCCCCGCTGAATCCTATTGCCCATGCTTGCCATCGGCCGGATGATTAGATATCTTCCCTTACCAGCGGCATGCTCATGCACCTTGGGCCGCCTCTGCCCCTTACCAGCTCTGAACCGTCTATTTCAAGCACTTCTATTCCATTTTTCCTGAGGTCCTCATTGGAGGCCTCATTCCTTGAGTAGGTCACAACCACACCGGGAGCTATCGCCAGTGTATTGGTACTGTCATTCCACTGCTCTCTTGCAGCTGTTATTACATCCCCGCCTCCGCTCTGTATAAGGTTCACCGCAGGAAGCTTAAGGCTCTTTTTCAAGGCATCCACCAGATTGTCTTCCGCTGAAACCTTTATCCCATTGTTGCTGCCGCGGGTAAGCTTGTATACTGTTACTCTGTCCAGGATACCCGGGTATACTGTGAATTTATCCCTGTCAACCATTGTAAACACCGTATCAAGATGCATAAATGCCCTTACGGGAGGTATCTGCACTGCAAGCACCTCTCGCAGGTTTTCATTTCCGGCGAAAAGATTTCTTGCGAGTATTTCAATACCATTGGCTGAGGTCCTTTCACTGCAGCCTACAGCCACTACCTCTTTGCCCAGCACCAGGATATCCCCGCCCTCTACGCTGTGAGGTATGGTGTAATTGTACCAGATCTGCGAGTAATCCTTCCTGAATAACGGATTAAAATCATAAATATACTTTATCAACATCGGTTCTCTTCTTCTCGCGTCTGTGTGCATAGAGTTGATGGATATACCGTTTCCGATTATAGCCAGAGGGTCTCTCATAAAATAAAGATTAGGTATTGGATTTATATAAAGAGGGTAATCTTTGTTCACATAATCCGATAGACTATACTCTCTTTCCAGATCGGGCACATCCTTTTTGTTCAGGCCTGCTATTGCGATTTCAGCTACTTCCGCAGGGCTTTTGTCAAAAAGGTAGGAAAATATCAATTCACGCAGCTCATGGTTCTGTATATTGCAGTGAATCAGTATATCATTGATAAGGTTCCGTTTAACATCCACATTCTCAAGGACCTCAGCCAACAGATCCTCAATATAATATACCCTTGCTCCCCTTTTTCTCAAAACTTCAGCGAACTCGTCATGTTCATCCCTCATTTTTCTCAGCCATGGGATATCGTCGAACAAAAGCTCCCTGAGGTAATCAGGTGTAAGCCGTTCAAGCTCTTTTCCGGGCTTATGAAGCAGCACAGCTTTCAGGTTGCCTATCTCTGATGTCACATTCAGAAAAGGTCCTCTGTCTTCATCAAACATCAATTATTCTCCTCCCTAAATATTGTCATAACTTATGTATCTCATTGATTATAATAAAATAATGATATGGGACTATTCATAGGCCTTTATAAGTAATTTTACGCCCTTCCCTGAAAAAGGTCCGTCATAGGCGCTTTTATACCCTTTAACCAACTTTAGTATATACAAATAGAATCTGTTGCACAAGTAGGCCGGACAGGCAGCAAGCAGAGCCTGTTCCATTTTATACCATATATCTGCATATAAATGCACCTTCCCCATGAATAAATATGAAAGCCGGGTATCCGGTCAGCATTTACCCCATTCTGACCTCTTTATGCTCAATAAATATACTCTGCTAAATTTATGCAGTCTATGCATAAAAATTTAAATGCTGGAATAAAAAATTATTACTGCAAAAAACAAAAAAAAATTAAGAGCCCTTTACGGGTCTCAATTTTTTTCCTCACAAGGTTGCATAAAAGTATATAGCTTCGCCGGTGGCGATTAATGCAAAATATGCTCTTACAAACAATACTGCAAAAAAGTTTCATATTAGTTTATGGAAATTGCTACATGCAACCTATCTTTACATTATCTTTACACGCGAACAACTCGATAGACTTTGTCAGTATATCTGAATAGCTGAATGAAACGGTCCTCCCAAAATCTTCAGGCACTTCTCCTTCAATTCGTACTAAAAATATACTGGGGTACGTCTTCTCAATAACACCTTGCTTGATGCTTATCTTTTTTCTGCCTTTATTAGCTCTGAGTACAACTCTTTCCCCAACATAGTTGTCTATATTGCTTCTGATGAGGGAGAGGGTATTTTTTGAAGCCATAAAAAAATCACCTTCCTTCCCAACATCTATTATTTTATCATAACTTATATTATATGTCAAATGAAACAAAATATTATATCAACTTCTACTTTATTAGTCAAATTTTTTTTATCTTGAAATACGGCTATAAGCATAATAATATTGCTGTTATTCGCCGAAATATATGTTTTTCACAATTGATGGCCGAAAATTTGAGATGTTGCATAATTGTAGGATAATACGACACAGAAAAGAGGAACGGTTTAGAACCGCTCCCTACAGCCTATTGCTAACAATTTGAATATCGTAGGGAACGGTTCGCAACCGTTCCGCAGTCGCATCCTTCATATTGTATGACAGTCTCCGTTTCCAAGCTCTTTATAGTAGGTTGCCACCCCTTCAAAGACAGCAGCCGCTGCCGCCGCCCTGAAGCTCTGCTCTTGCAGCATCGCTTCGTCATTGGGATTACTTATATATAGAAGCTGTATTATCACAGCCGATGCTTTTACCTCCCTGAGAAGATAGAACTCGGCTGTTCTTACCCCTCTGTCCTTGAGGCCCAGAGACTTTCCGAGGTTTTCCATTATCAGCTTTGACAGCCTTTTCCCCTGTTCATCTCCCCTGTAGTAGTATATCTCGGTTCCTGAGGCAGTTGAATTTTGAAAGCTGTTCTGGCCTATGGATAAAAAAAGGTCCGGCCTTTTGCCGTTGGATAAGGCAGCCCTATCGGAAAGCGCTATTCCAACATCACTGTCTCTTGTCAGAAATACTTCTGCCCCCTGGTTTTCAAGCAGCTCTCCAAGCCTCTTTACAATATCCAGGTTCACATCCTTTTCCCTCAGCCCGCTTTTCCCTTTGTTATCGTCACAGGCTTCTCCGCCTTGGGCTGCATCCAGTACGATCCTCAGGCCCTTTAAAGGCTTTTCCGAATCCGGTACCTCCATCTGCTCAAAGGATACTCCGGTATAGTAATATTTTAATATCTCCCTATAGCTTTTGCCGGCTTTTGCCAGCTCCCTGGCCCCACATTGGCACAAGCCCAGGCCGTGCCCTGTTCCTATGCACTTTACAAGGAATTTGATAGGTATATAATCGAATCTTGTTGAGTTAAGCTGTAATAGCTCTCTTACCTCAATCCCCTTGAAGGTTTTTGATCCTATTCTTATTTTATTGATTTTTCCCTGGTCATCGACCTCAATATCCTCAAACATTCCCTCAATATTGTAATAAACTCCCTCCGGCTTGATAAACCTAGTCTTCAGCAGCTCCTCCAACTGTTCTACGGTGAAGTACCTGTCGCTTTCATAATCCTCATTATCCTTGCAGGAGGAGCAGAGCACCCTTCTTAGGTATGTTATTCTGTTTCCCAGGACATTTTCCGAGTTTTCCGTTGCGCCTCCGCACCTATAATGAAATAACGGTTTTATCGGCCTGCCTTCAAAAATTATTATCTCCCTGTCGGTGGCAGAAACCGCCTCGCATACTTCCTTCGGCACCTCTACCTCTGTAAAACCGTACTCCAGACAATGTCCGGGCTCTGAGCATATATCAAAACCCTTATGGTTCTCACAGCCTTTGCCGCCATAAATGAAGGTTCTTCTTGCCAGTTCGGTTCTTGCCATTACGGCAAACGCCTTCAGAAGCTCCTGCTCCTGCTCTCCTACTGTATTGTAGCTTGTTATCCTGGCTGTCAGCTCATCCAGTTCCATGTTAATGCAGACATTTTCCTCACAATTATACACCTTAAACAACATTCTTTTTCCTCCCTCGTTATGGAGTATAGGGAGATCTCGGCATCCCTGCCCTGTACTTACCCCTTGTTTCTATCCCACCGATCCCCTTTATACCTGTCGTGGTGCCCTTCAGGACCTCCTCAATTGGAGCTGTCCTGTCAATGGGGGTAAAAGCTATCCTTTTGCACAGCATCACCGGATCCAGAGCATGTATGAGTATCCTGGCAGGGGAGCTGGCAAAGTTTGCCCCTGCGGACAATATACCTTCATAATATGACTGGCATGCTCCCGCGATAATTACCAGTTCATCCAGGGACTGCTGGTGCTTTCTTGCTTCCTTTACCGCATCAATGAAGTACTTGGAATTCCTGTACCTGCTCAAATCATCCTTGGTTCCGGGCTCCTGCTTTTGCATGCTGTCATGTCCCGTAATCACAAGTATATCCGGAGTATTCTCCAGAAGCAGACTTTTGACAAGCCTGGGCTGGTCAGGCTCCGGCACAAGCTTCCCGACAGCATTGATACCCTGCTCCTTATAATATTTCATGCTCATGGACAGGTAATCACTATCACCATCTATATGAAGGACTTTACCGGGCATTTCAAATCTGCTGAACTCGTCCCTTTTATGCAGCAGCTTTCCCGGTATGGCTGCAGCCCTGAACCCTCCGGCCCCGGTGAGCTTACCGATTCTTTTTTCCAGTGCATGCAGCTCGTCATTGATTTTATTCACAGGCATTTTTACCAGGTCCGATTCAGGTGCATCAGCAAAAAGCCTATAGTTCAAGCCTTTGAGAAATATGGTTC
>JAEXXN010000395.1 GCA_023405875.1 Bacillota bacterium
GCCCTATGCTGGTCGGCTTTTTCCGGCCTGCTATTTTGCTGCCGCCTGTCAAAATTGCGGATAATGAATTGCTGCTCATTCTAAAGCATGAGCTTATCCATCTTAAACGGCGCGACCTGTGGTACAAAGCGTTAATCTTAACAGCGACCGCGCTCCACTGGTTCAATCCGGTGGTATACCTGATGGCAAAAGCGTCTGCGGTACAATGTGAGATATCCTGCGACGCGCTGGTTTTGATGGGCGCAGATTTTCAGCAGCGCAAGCAATACGGCGAAACCATTATAGGCGTTGTCAGGAATGGGGCAAAGCTCCGGACAGCATTATCAACTAATTTTTATGGAGGGAAAAGAGGCATGAAAAATCGTATTTCTTCAATCATGGACACAAAACGGAAGAAAGCTGGCGCTGCGGTTCTTTGTATGGTGTTGGCGGGGATTATGCTGACAGGGGCTACGCTTGCAGCCGACGCGGATAAAGAACCGGCGAACGGATATACTGCTATCACAGAAGAAGCAGCATATGTACAAACGCCGGAAAGCAAGGCGAAAATGTATTCTGGTTATGAACAATATGGACTCACCTATAACAAAAGCACAGGCCAGTTATTTTTCAATGGGGAATTAGTCAGATATTTTGAGGACTACTACCCGGTTGGTGACAATGAAGATGGGGCCTACAGCGGAATTGACTATTTCAATGAAAATGGCACGATAGACGTTCAGGGCGTAAGAGATTTATCACAATTAACCCTCAATCCCGATGGATCGACTGACCCCAGCGGCAAGCTCATAGGAATAGAGCCATACAGTCAAACTGATTTTGACGCAAGGAACATTGAAGAATTAGAAAATCCGCCCATGCAAGCGACGTCGGTCGCTGATTCCTCAGCGGCAGATAATTCCTCCACGGCGCAGGAATTACCGGACGACAGTATGTTTTCAGGGTATACTTATGCAGTAGAATCCGGCTCTAAATTAACACCCGATGAATATGCAAAATTGTACGCAGTTTACGAGCCGTTTGGCTTAACCTATGATAAAAAGCAGGATTGCTTTTACTATAACGGCAAGCTGGTTCGGCAGTTTGTTGACATATTGGCTTCTAACGGAGAATCGTTTTCAGGCGGAAAATTCAAGGGGTCTATGCGGCAGATAGGTAGCCCTGACGGAAAAGGTGAAGTAGATGTTTATGCTGTCCGGGATTATGGGAAACCGGATGCCGACGGCAATGGTACTTTGACCGGCGTAAGAGCATACAGTCAAGAGGAGTTCGATGCCCGGACAAAGGATGAGTACGGAAGCGACAGATGAAAGACCCATTGGACAACCAAGTCGCCTCTGCAAGCATTATAATGGTAGGCAGCAATTTCCGGATGGGGGCAGCTTACCGCTCAGGCCCGCCCCCAGTGCCGGCTCTCTTTTCTCATCATGGAATGTAGTTATTTATTTAGTAGAAATTGCAGCCGTCTTCCGGTTCACACGGGTTTCTGTCGAAAAATTCCAGAACTTTTTTCTCTCCTTCAGAATTAAGCGGATAATCGCCTATCACACTGCCTTGTTCAAAATGTAAAACATGTGTGCAGCTTCCCAATATCAATTCAGGATCGTGGGAAATGATAAACAGTATTTTACCCATTTGCTGAAGCTGTTTCAGGTTATCGGACACCTCTTTCATATGCCGCAGATCAAGTCCGCTGGTCGGTTCATCAAATAATATGATTTCCTTTTCCGAAGCAATGGCGCTGGCTATTGCCACCCGCTGCTTCTGCCCTCCCGATAACGACATGGGGTGCAGGTCTTTTACCTGTAAAAGGTCCAGGCTTTTCAGGATGCCCTCCGCC
This sequence comes from Bacillota bacterium, assembly GCA_023405875.1. GTDB lineage: Bacteria > Bacillota > Clostridia > Lutisporales > Lutisporaceae > BRH-c25. Next base: position 1,841 of record JAEXXN010000395.1, read on the forward strand.
TTTGCCGTATCAGCCTCCTCCATGCTTAATAAAACTTCATCAAGAACGCTTTCGGTAAAAAGCTGATGATTTACATCCTGCATGACCATGTAGCACTGCTTCAAGCGCTGCTTCGGCTTGTATACCTTTCCGCAGATTTTCTGAGTTCCCTTGCAGCGCTTTTCCAGGCCGCAGAGACATCTCCCAAAGGTTGATTTTCCGGCTCCATTGTGCCCTATAACAGCAACAATGCTGCTGCCCGGCACATTAAGCTTATCTATCTTAACGGCAGGAAGCTTGTTGCTATAGCAAAAGACAAAATCGGACAGGCACAGCTCACCCTGTTCCGCAGCTACAGATATTTTTTCCCTCCTGAGGCTTTTCAAAAAAAGCGGCCTCAGCCCCATGTTTGAAAGCTCTGCTGCATTTATAGCCTTCAGTTGTCCGGAATTGAATTCTTTTTCTATTTTACAGCCCTTCATATACAAAACACGGTCTGCAAGCTCACGAAGATAATACAGCCTGTGTTCCGCAATGATAACCGTTTTCCCTTTTCTTTTCCACAGCCCGATAAGGTGCCGCAGCTCCTCGATCGCTTTTATATCAAGGTTGGAGGATGGCTCGTCAAGCACAAAAATATCAGGCTGGCTTGTCGAAACGGAGGCACATGCAATTTTTTGTTTTTCTCCGCCGGACAGTTGAAAAATACTTCTATCCATCAGCTCCTGGAGCTTAAAATCAGAAACCGTTTCCGCTATCCGCCGTTTTATTTCCTCTACCGGCAGTCCCCTGTTCTCGCAGCCGAATGCAAGCTCACTGGTAGTATCTACATTAAAAAACTGCGAGCGCGGGTTCTGGAAAACAGAACCTACCATTTTGGCAATCTCAAAAAGAGGCATTTGTGAGACTGACTGACCGTCAATCAGTACCTCCCCGGAGAGCTCGCCTTCGTAAAAATTTGGTATCAGCCCGTTTATCAACCGTGTTAACGTAGTCTTTCCGCAGCCGGATTCCCCACATAATAGGATGACCTCACCCTGCCGTATTGTTAAGCTTATATCGCGCAGGCCATTATCCTCCTGGCCTTGCGAATATGAAAAAGAGATGTTTTTCAGTTCGATCATTTGTATCAGCCCCTCCTTTTCAAGACAATAAAAAGCCTATAAAAGCGGCAATGGTAAAGACCGACAATATGGCATCCTGGATGCCGAAGCCTATCCTGCATATATTCGTTCTCTTGACAGGACTTCCCAGGCCGCGGGTCAGGGCAGCAGCCGAAAGCTCCTCTCCGATTTTGACGGTTGACATCATCAGCGGAACCAGACGGTATTCAAGCATAGCTATCGGCTTTTTAAAAAATCCCAAATATCCTATGCCTCTCATACGCATCGCATCACCGATCGACCTTGCTTCTTCTCCCACTGTCGGAAAAAATCGGAACATAACTGCAAAAGGGATGACAATGCTTTGAGGAACATTCATACGCTCCATTGATGCAATAAATTCACTTACAGTGGTGGTTGAAACCAAATAATATCCCAGTGCCAGCCCCGGAATAAACCGCGTAAATATCCCGGACACAGCCACGATCAAAAAACCTGCAAGCCCGTTTGTCAGAGGTATAAGGTAGAGCTCCATCAAATACGCTGCTGCATAAAGCAATGCAAGCTTTATCGCAGTCCTGAACCTTCCAAGCAGCAGAAACAGAAGCAGCGGCAACAGCGCAAAAGCCGGCCTTATCACATTCATCGCTCCCCCCGGGCTTCCGGCAATCAAAATCATACTGCCTATTGCCACAAGCAGGATTTTTGTTCTGGGGTCAAGCATAAGTACCGAATCTGTCCTCTTGCTTTGCATCAGTTCTTTCTGCATCAGACTATTCCTGCCTTTTTAAAGTGTTTTTTCAAGGCGGACTTACCGATAAGCGCACCGCAGAAGCCTCCTAAAGCTGTAAGTGCAGTCAGCGCAAAAAACGACCAGGCAGGCGTATAGTACATCAGCGCATCGACATATTCCTGTCCATAGGTCGGCACCAGTGCGGCAAAATAGCTGTCCCTCATAATGTACAGCGGCAGCATCATACCCATGAGCCAAACGCTGAAAACGGTATAGGCGATAACGGTCTTTCTGGAGCTTCGATAATTCCCGGATTTTAAAATAAGATCAGCGAGCAGACCAAAACCCGTACCGGTAAAGATCGGCGGCCAGGACATCCCGGTAAGAAGCATCAGGGTACCGCAGATCAGCCCGGTTATTGTAACCATTCCAAAGCTTTTTACCTTTGTCAGGTAGAGCATAAACGGAATTCCCGACACAAAAGGGCAGATAAACGGAATAAGCAGCATGAATATAGGAATGTATCCCAGCATTCCGCATACGAAGAAAACTGCAAAGTAAACTGCTGTAAAAATTCCCACTGTAATCAGATCTTTAGTCTGTAATTTCTTCCTCATAATTGAAACCTCCAAAATCAAATGAATACTATTATACGCTCCAGCCCAGGCTTTCCTGCTGAATGCTGTAAAGCCTCTCATACAAGCCTTTTTTCTTTATCAGCTCTTCATGTGTGCCTTCTTCGACAGTTCTGCCCTGGTCAAGGACGATGATCTTGTCGGCGCCGGCTACCGTCCTTAACCTATGCGCTATGACGATAACCGTTTTGCCTTCAATGAGCTTTGAAATAGCCTGCTGGATCAGCACTTCATTTTCAGGGTCCAGGGAGGCCGTCGCCTCATCCAGAAGAACAATGGGCGCATTTTTCAGCAGAGCGCGGGCTATAGAAATCCTCTGCCTTTCGCCTCCCGAAAGAGTGCTTCCGTTTTCGCCAAGCAGCGTCCGGTAGCCCTCCGGCAGGCTGCTTACAAATTCGTCGCAGCAGGCAGCCTTCGCCGCTGCCATTATCTGTTCCTCCGTGGCATCCATATTACCGATCCTTATATTGTTGTAAACGGTATCGTTAAAAAGCACCACATCCTGGAATACAAAGGACATATAGCTCATCAAATGCTCCGGGTCCAGCGTCCTGACATCAATACCGCCTATTTTTACAGATCCCTCGTTTACATCCCAGAAACGGGCAATCAATTTGGATATTGTACTCTTGCCGCAGCCGGAGGGTCCCACCAGGGCTGTGATTCCATCGGCGGGAATAGACAGCGTCATATTTTTAATGGCCGCTTCATCCTGCGAGCTCGCTTCATTATAGCTGAAGGTCACATCCTCAAAGTCTATATTGTAATTTTTTATTTCTCTTTCTGCATCCCCTTCCATAATAGGTGTTGTCATAAGGGTCCTCATCCGTTTGGTGGACAGCTGCAGGTAAAAAAGCTCAGGAAGCAGTGTAAGCTCCACAAGGATCGGCCCGTATATCCTTATTACAATGAGGAAAAACATCAGCAGAGGTATTAATTCAATCTGCCCCCCTGTTAAAAGATAGGTCCCTATAAACACAGTAAGCCCTACCCCTGACTGCACAATGATCTGTGCCCCGGTAACAAAAATACCCGTTCCGAATTCCATCTGGATTGCCATCCTTTTCATATTGCGAAGGGCATTATCCAGTGCAGAAAATTTATCTCCATCCAGGCCGCAGGCTTTTATGACCTTGATCCCTTCCAAATATTCCTGCACCTGGTCGGAAGCCTTCAGCTTAGCCTCTACATGCTTTGTACTCAATTTGGCCTGAAGCTTTTTACTTCCTAAAATTATCAAAAACGCAACAGGTACTGTACAAAAAACTGCCAACGCCAATCTCCAGTCGAAAAATGCAAGCATTGTACATATTATTACCATCGAAATCCCGTTGGCGCATAATTGCGGGATGACATGACTCAGCACATGCTCTGTGGTCGCACAATCCCCCATCATATTGGTAGTAAGCTCCGACAGGTCCTTGGAATTGAAGAAGCTCATCGGCAGCTTCCTTATATGCTCCGCTATCCGTATACGTGTCGCTTCCGCCTCGTTGTATGATGTTACATAGGTCTTTTTATAATCATTCTTGTTGGCCGCAAAGACCAAAACCGCCGATACAATTCCACCGCCAAAATAAATCCACATTCTTGTCCATGATATTTGTTCACCCATAAGGGGCTTCAATAATTCGGCAAATATTTGGATGGTTATTCCAAAAGGCAGCATCAACGACAGATTTGTAACAGTACAAGCAAAAATTGCTTTCTTCAGATCAGAATATCCTTTATCGGTTAAAAGCAGCATATCTTTTAAATTAAGCATTGCCTGCCACCTCCTGTTTGCTCTTTATTTTCCAATCAAGAGATCTGCTGTACATATTCCACATATCAGTATACTTTCCATTTTTGCGTACCAGCTCCTCATGCTTGCCTTGTTCTACCACATGCCCCCTGTCCATGACGATGATATTGCCGGCGCTTCGTATTGTAGACAGGCGGTGTGCGATAATAATTACCGTCTTATTGTGCATAAGCTTTTCAAAAGCTTTTTGTATCAGGTATTCATTTTCAGGATCGGCAAATGCGGTTGCCTCATCAAGTACAATAATGGGTGCATCCTTTACGATGGCCCTTGCTATTACGATACGCTGCCGCTCGCCTCCGGACAGATGGATGCCCCTGGTCCCGATTACCGTATTGTATCCCTCCGGAAGCTTTTCAATAAACTCATGGCACTGGGCAGCTTTCGCAGCTGCAATCACTTGCTCATCAGTAGCCTTCTGGTTTCCGATCCGTATATTGTCCATTATGCTTTGCTTGAATAAAAAAACATCCTGAAATACAAAGCTTACCTTTCCCATTAAATAATCAAACTTCATATCCCTGATATCGGTATTTCCGATCTCGATGCAGCCCTCGGTAACATCAAAGAAACGGGGGATCAGGTGGGCAATTGTACTTTTACCGCCTCCGGAGGGCCCTACGAT
>JAEXXN010000396.1 GCA_023405875.1 Bacillota bacterium
GGACTGAAGTGGGTCAAGAAGACCTTTATCACCCAGACAGCAGAGGAAGCTGCTGCAGTCAATGCGCAGGAAGTGGAAAACAAGGCTGCTACTTATTGGGGTAGGAAGGAAATCTCACTTAAGGATATCGCTACTGCATTGGCAGTTGCTGTTGCAATTGCAGCGGTAAGCAAAAAAGTCGGCGGCTTCATGGGCGGTGTGATACCTGACGGAAATTTCCTCATGGACATGATAAAGATAATGCTCAGCAACCAGTTCTTCCTTATGACGGCATTTACCGTAGTACTGGTAACCGCATTCCCGAAATTCTTTGAGGATATCAACGGTGCCCAGGAAATCGGTACCTTCATGATCTATATATTCTTCGTAGTAATAGGCGTACCTGCTTCCATAAAAGAAATACTCATAAACAGCCCTCTTCTTTTTGTATTCTGCTTTATAGCGGCAGCCTGCAATCTGGGCTTATCGATGCTCGGAGGCAAGCTGTTCAAATTCAGTATCGAAGAGCAGATGCTTGCTGCAAATGCTACGGTAGGAGGTCCTACAACAGCTGCGGCAATGGCAATATCAAAGGGCTGGAACAATCTGGTCATCCCGGCGCTGCTCTGCGGCATATGGGGGTATATCACAGGCAATTATTTCGGTTTGTTTGTGGGTAACTGGCTTATCAAAGTAATAGGCGGTTGATGAGTTATACAGCGGACATAGAAAGAAGGTGATGCAATGTATGTTTTTGATGCACATTCAGACATACTCGCAGATACCGCAATGAAAAGAGAACGAGGCTTGACTGGAAATTTTGTCAGAGATCATCTTCCTGCATTGAAAAAGGGGGGAGTAGGCGGCACAATACTGGTTTTATGGGTAGAGCCGTCCTATTTTGAAAACCCCGGCAAAAGGTTTGCAGATATCATTGCGTATACAGAGGCAGAAATAAAGGAAATGGGTCCCTCTGTCTGTGTGGCTAAAAGTATTCAGGATATAGAAGCAGCTGAAAAAGAGGGAAAGCTGTATGTAATACTGGGTGTGGAAGGCCTGTCGGGTATAGGAAGCAATGCAGACTATATATACAGTCTGTATCAGATGGGTGTAAGGCATATCGGCCTTACCTGGAATGAAAAGAATGACCTGGCAACCGGGATAGGAAGCTGGGAAGCAGCAAGAGGCCTGACCAGGGAAGGCAAAAAGGCAATAATGATAATGGACAGGCTGGGGATGATGATCGACGTTTCTCACCTGAATGAAAAAAGCTTCTGGGATGTATGCGAGCATTCTGCAGGTACAATAATAGCATCCCATTCAAATGCAAGGAAAATCTGCAATGTCAAAAGGAATCTCACTGATGACCAGATCCTGGCGATAGCAGGAAAAAGAGGGGTCATAGGCATAAACAGCTGGCCCAGCTTTGTAGCCGACGAGAGTGCAGACATATACGGGCTGCTCAGGCATATAGATTACATGGTCACTCTTGCGGGAATCGACCATGTGGGCTTCGGCTTTGATTTCTGCAACTATTTCGACAGTGATCCGACGACTACCGAACCGGATCAGGCCGTCACATTTACCAAGGGGCTTGAATCCTGTGAAAGGATACCTCAGCTTATTGAATTACTGTACAAACAGGGGTATTCCAGGGAGGATGTGGAAAAGATCGCCTACAGGAACTTCAGAAGGGTCATCAACGAGGTCCTGAGCTATTCCGGCCTCAGTGAAGCAAAAGGCATGAAGTCGTGTATATAATGGCAGAAAAGCTGCAAAAGGATGTATCGCTACAGATACATCCTTTTGTTTATCTGTAGGGAACGACCCCCGTGTCGTTCCGAAAATAATTTTACCTTCAATACAGTGAACAAAGTGATATAATCTATATTGATGATAATAATAAAGAAATAGGCAAATGGGAATGGGACAAAGGAGGAAACAAAATGGGATACAAGCTTGTTCACGTAAAAGGCAATACCTATTATCTGGACGGAGCCGCCAAAATAGGAATAATAAAAAATACGGCTGATCCATCCCGGAGCATAGTGGTAGATACCGGTCTTGATGACGATGCCGGAAGGCGGCTGCTGAAAATAATGCAGGAAAACGGTATGGGGGTCGGGACGATAATAAATACGCACTCCCATGCGGATCACTGCGGAGGAAACAGCATGGTAAAGGCAAGGACGGGCTGCAGCATATATGCTTCCCCCTTTGACAAGGGACTTATCGAATATCCCGAGCTGGAGCCTTTTTATCTTTACTCGGCATACCCGCTGAAGCAACTGGAAAACAAGTTCCTCAAAGCAAAAGGCACAAGGGTCGACCATGTCCTGGAGAGCGGAAGGCTGGAAATTGACGGAGCAGAGCTTGCTATAGTGCCTTTGCCGGGGCATATGCCGGGGATGGTCGGAGTCGCTTCCGCCGATAATGTACTTTTTGCCGGAGACTCATTTTTTTCCGCCTATTTGCTTGAAAAGCACGGGATACCTTATTTCACAGGGATAGGCGAGGCCATAAGCACACTTGAAAGTCTGAAGCACATGGGTTATGATTACTATGTGCCGAGCCACGGCGACGCACTGGAAGCTCCGGAGGAAACTCTCAACGCGAATATCCGGGTGCTTGAAGAGAATATCGAATATATTGCCGGCATATGCAGCATCCCACTGGACAGGGAGGAAATAACGGCAAGGCTGATGGGCAGATACGGCATCAGTCAGAATATATCCCAATATTACCTTACTATCTCGACAGCCTCGGCATTCCTCAGCCATATGACCAATACCGGAATACTTACTACTCTGTTTGAGGATAACAAGCTGAAATTTATAAAACAATTGTAGGGGCGATCCATGAATCGCCCCTACTTAAAGACACCCATGCATGCCAAAACCAAAAACCACAGGAAGGACTGATCAACCTATGACAAAAGCTCTTGCGCTGATTTCCGGAGGGCTTGACAGCATACTGGCAGCCAAGGTCATTAAAATGCAAGGTATTGAAGTAGTTGGAATATGCTTTGCTTCAGCCTTTTTCGGCTCCAGGAACGCCGAAAAGATGGCGGCTCAGATAGATATGCCGCTGATGGTAGTGGATTTTACCGAGGACCACCTGGGAATGACAAAGAGCCCAAAGCACGGCTACGGGAAAAATATGAATCCATGTATCGACTGCCATGCAATGATGCTTAAATACGCCGGAAGGATGCTTGAGGAGCAGCAGGCGGATTTTTTGATAACAGGTGAGGTGCTTGACCAAAGGCCAATGTCACAGAACAAGAAGTCCCTGGGGATAGTACAGAAGGAATCGGGCTATGAACAAAAGATATTGAGGCCCCTTTGCGCACTTAATCTGGAGCCCACACAGATGGAAATTGACGGCCTTGTAGATAGGACAAGACTCCTGGGTATAAGCGGCAAGTCGAGAAAGCCCCAGATGGAGCTTGCAAAGAAGCTGGGTATAATTGAATATCCTTCTCCCGCAGGGGGGTGTATGCTTACAGAGCCCCAATTCGCCAACAGGCTGAGAGATCTGTACGAGCACGGCAAGGAAAGCGCAGATCCTATGGATGTGGAGCTGCTGAAGGTGGGCAGGCATTTGCGGATATCCTCCGGTTCCAAGGTTGTCTGCTCAAGAAATGAAAAGGAATATGAGCTTTTAATAAAGCTTTTTAAAGACGGACATATGATATTTGATACTGCAGCTTGTACCGGTTCAACGGTTTTGCTGGTGCCGGACAAGGGAAGGGTACCCACCGGAGAGGATATGGAATTTGCAGCTTCGGTTGCAGCAAGGTACAGTAAGGACAAGGAAAAAGACAGTGTAAGAATAAAATTTAAAAAGAAAACTGATACTGAATACAGGTTTATTTATGTAAAACCCGCAGCTGATGAGGAGCTACGGAAATATTTATTGTAACAAGGCAATGGTATGGTTGCGCGTGGTAACGGATTAAAAGTAGTGGCGACCAGTGGTCGCCCGTTCAATAAAAAACAAACAGGAGAAAATCATGACGGATTACAAACCGATAAAGCTTCATATAAGCTCTACCCGCACCGACGGGCAGGGCGCGGAGGACAGCACCGAATTTTACACAGAAGGAATATATTACGAGGAGCAGGGTACCCGGTATCTGAGTTACCGGGAGACTGAGCTGTCGGGCATGGAAGGAACCACCACCGTTCTTGAAATTACGGGGAAAGAAGCTGCATTGGCAAGGAGCGGTGCAATAAGCTCCAGGATGGTTTTCAGGACCGGCTGTGAAACTGAAAGCTTGT
>JAEXXN010000408.1 GCA_023405875.1 Bacillota bacterium
ATATCATCCTTTTCTAAATCATTTTGATCTTTCTCAGGCTTCTCTGGATTTCAGCCATTATTTCCGGACTAGCCTGACTTAATGGCAATCTTAGCTCCCCTACATTTATATTCATCATATTCAATGCCGCTTTTACAGGTATGGGGTTGGTTGTTATAAAAAGCTTGTTGAATATATCTAAAAGCTCCAGATTTATCTCGGCAGCTCTTTTTACTTCGCCCCTAAGATAGCAGTCTATCATTTCCTTCATCTGCGGTCCCACTACATGGGACGACACGCTGACGACCCCATATGCTCCCGCAGCCAGGCTGCAAAGAGTCTGAGAATCCTCCCCGGTATATACCTTAAAATCCTGGGGAACTGCCTTAACCATTTCTGTAAGCTGTACGATATTCCCGCTTGACTCTTTGATAGCGACTATATTCTTGATTTTTGAAAGCTTCTCAAGTGTGGAAGGCAACATATTGCAGCCTGTCCTTCCGGGTACGTTATACATGATTATATCTCCCTCAAGAGCCTCTGCAACTGCCTTGTAATGCAGATACAGGCAATCCTGGTTGGGTTTGTTGTAATAAGGTACCACTACCAGCAGTCCGTCTGCACCGCAGGCAAGAGCCCTCTTACCGTTTTCTATCGTTGTTGCTGTACAATTGGTCCCCACTCCTGCAATTATCGGCACTGATACATTTTCCTTAATGCACTTGAACAGACTTTCTTTTTCCTCCTGGGTAAGTGTCGGAGCTTCACCGGTGGTTCCGCACACAACCAAGGCACTGCTGCCTTCTTCCACCAATTTTTTTGCAAGCTCTGCCGCCTTTTTGTAGTCTACCTGCAAATCTTCATCAAAGGGTGTTACCATGGCGGTTATCAATCTACCCCAATCCATTATATTTCCCCCTCCTTTTCTGAATTCGCCATAACCTCCATTTTAATAGGCCTTACCGGCTGTCTATAGCTGGGTGGCGTTATATCCTTCAGGCTTCTCCCGGTCTTCTCGGAGAGTATTCTCTCTACCTGCTTCCTGCAAGTCCTTCCCTGACATAAGCCCATACCTGCTCTCGTACATCTTTTTACTTCATTCATGCTTTCCGCGCCATCTTCAATGGCTTCCTCAATTTCTTCCCTTGTGACCTCTTCACATCTGCAAACAAACACCTTATCCATCTCTCTGATCACCATCTTCCTCTTCAGATAACTCTGAATTATACTTATCCCAATAGGCTGTAACATCAGCTATGAGATTCTGCATATGCTCCACCATAGCTTTTTCCGCTTCTGCTTCATCATGATTCCTTATAGCCTCAAAAATCCGCCTGTGAGCCACATTATACGGGACTATAACTCTTGTTGCCCTTATATATTCAAAGAGCCGGGACTGCTGACCATAGGTCGATATTATATTGTACAGCGCTTCAAGTACTGAATTTCTGGAAGCCTTTGCAATAGCTTTATGAAAGCTTATGTCATCCTCTGCTATACTTCGTTTCTCCCTGTAATTATTCTCTTGATTTTTCAGTATTTCATCTATTTTTTTGATCTCATTCTCTGTAATATTCTGCGCTGCAAGGACCACGGTTTCGCACTCTATTGCCTTTCTTGCCTGCAAAACCATAATAAAGTCATCCAACACCTGGGTATTTACTATTCTGTCCAGTTCACCCTTGTGAAAATTGATTTTCTGCATGGTCTTGGTGTTTTCAATAGCTTCAAGTCCGCTTCTGGTAATGACCCTTCCCTTTGAGCCCACCTTTTCCACGTAACCCAGCTTTTCCAGATGCGTCAATACTCTGCCGATAGTTGCGGAGCTTATCGACACATTCTTCTCCTCAAGCATTTCAACAAGATACCAGGAGCCGATAGCTTCATTTGATTCAGCAATGCATTCCAGAATAACCAATTCTTTTTCATCAAGAATTTGCTTCATTATTTTCCCACCTCATTAGTAATATATCAATATCAGTATAATACTTCTGAATATAATAGGCACTATTCATTTTAAACTGCGTTATCCTTCTCTGCTTCATCAAATCTTTTAAGGCTCAATTCCTCCATATTGTAAGTGATATTCCTTCCGTTGATCATATCGCTGACAAGCTTTCCTGTAATGGGAGCCAGTGCTATTCCATCTCCCTCATGGCCGGCTGCTATATAGAACCCCTTCCGGTTTTCCACCTCACAGATTATAGGCTTTCCGTCATTGGTAGCGGGCCGCAGTCCTGCGAAGCTTCGTATTATGTGCACATTTTTCAGTATGGGAAAGAAGCTTACCGCCTGATTTATCAGTATATTCAAAGCTCTGAACGAGGTTTCCCGGTCAAAGCCGGCATTCTCCCTGGTGCTTCCTATAAGATAATTTCCATCTGAGGTTTGTGAGAATGAAAAACCTATACCCAGTATCGCGTGAAGCTCACTCTTGGGCTTTACCGTACCCGGCTTGAATTTGGACACTATGTATTCGGCGCTCCAGGCATTTGTCTGGCCGATAGCAGGTATCTGTTCAGTCACTGCGATCTGTCCCTTTTTGGGGGTGATAGGAATATCGATATCAATCAGCTTACCTACCTGCGGAGCCCATGCCCCTGCCGCATCCACTACATATTCGGTTTCAACAGCCGTTCCATCGTCAAGCATCAGCTTCCAGCCGTTTTGCCGCTGGCTCAGTTCCATGACCGAGACACCTCTTTTTATCTCAAGCCCCATGCTGAGTCCTTTTCTCATAAAGCCCCTGAGAGCCCTCAGGGGATTAGCCTGAGAATCCTTGTCGCTGTATGTGGAAGCTATGATTCCTTCCCTCACATGAGGCTGACGCTTGCGCAATTCTTTTTCATCTACTATTCTGACATCCAATCCATAGCTTTTCTGCTGCTCAACATATTCCTCCATGATATGAAGGTATTGATCATTTTCTATCAGTATCATTCCGCCCCTGGTCTCAAACTCTACCGAATACCCCAGTTCCTCGGAAAGCTTTTTATACATTTCGAGGCTTTCCAGCGCCATTTGCAGAGAGATCCCCGGCTTCTTGGACTGGAGCAGGATCATGTCGTCACAAGAACTGGAAGCTCCTGCCCCTATATGATTTTTTTCTATAACAAGCACACGCTTTCCTGTTTTAAGCAAATAGTATGCCGAGGACAGCCCTATAATACCACCGCCGATGACTACTGCATCATATACTTTATACATTGAATTAACCTCCCCTTTTACCTTCATTTGCACAGATGGAAGAGAGGGTAAGGCTACCTTCTCTCCCTCTGTCTATATATCAAGCTATTACCCGTTTACCGTCTGGGGAGCCGATGAAGATGTATTCTTGGTGAAAAGTGATATCACAATAATAAGTAAGAAATTAATGCTTATGGCAATCAGGACGCGGTTGGGACCCAAAGCAGTAATCTGACTTAATATTACCCCTGAAAGGATACCTATACGGGCACCCCAGGGTGTGACCCTGCTGTTCTTCTTTCCCATTTCATGGGCTTCTCCCTTGCGTTCCTTCCAGAGTATCCCGAGAATTATCAGCGGAACCAGCCCACTGCCTACCATACCGTATGCTCTTGAGAAAAGGCTCATTATAGTAGAAGTCTTTATTGCCACAATACATGCAAAGATACCTACTATAACTGTAAGCTGTGTAGCAAGCTTGA
>JAEXXN010000494.1 GCA_023405875.1 Bacillota bacterium
ACCGTTGCATCCTTTACACCGGTCATCTGCTTTATGGTTCGCTCTATACTGTTGGCCTGAGTGGTACCTGCCGTGTTATTCAGCCTGCTGTTGTTCATTCCGTTGTCGTTGATCCCATAGTTGGATAAATTGTTGCTTCCCCCTAACAGGCCGTTGTCATAGCCGCCATAGTAAGTTGGGTTACCAGCACTATTTCCGTAGTTTACTCCGCTATAGCCGCCGTAGTTCGTTCCGGTTCCTACGCCATATCTGTTGTAGAGGCCATTGTTTCCGACACCGTAGCCCAGATCATATGAATCATATGCATTAGGGCCGTTTCCTGTATAGGTATTGCTGCCGGTGCCGTTTGTGGTTCCATTTCCTATTCCTCTATTGTTATCGTACATACCTGTCGTATCCTGACCCGGCTGAACCGGCGTCTGAAGAGGTCTCCTCGCTGCACAGGCAGTAAATATCAATGCAAAAACCAATACTAAAGCCAATATGACAACCGTTTTTCTTCTCATAAGTTGTAATTCCTCCATATTATTTATTTTTGGTTTTGCATTTATATTTTTTGCTAAATCCATAATAATATCAAAAAAAAAGCTGCAATTAATTGCAGCTTTTGGAAATTCGTCATTTTTTTTCAAAGAAACAGCTGTTTCCTACAAACTCACGCAGTATGGAATTGCTTGGAACGGCATTGATATCCGCTTCAAGAAAATATTGGAGGAATTTTGTCAGTCTCTTTGCCTCAATATATTCCGGGACACTGTTATCGATCTTCTCCAACTGAGGCAAGGCTATCTGATTCAGTACAGCCAGCTCATATACCAGAGATGTGTTGAACATCACATCTGCTTCCTCCTGGAATGGGTAAATATACTTGTCTTCCCCCCGCCTGACCGAATCCCACATTTTTATGGTAGCGAGAGCATCGACAGATCTGAACTGAAAATCTCTTACTATCCGCCTTATAAGTCTCAGATCAGATGTGGGAATCCTGTTATGGTCATCTATCGACAGATGCGTCAGCGCACTTATATATATCTTGAATTTCTGTTCCCTGGGGATATCTAAGGTAAGCCTTTCATTAAGTCCGTGTATGCCCTCCACTACCAGTATCTGGTCCTCGGCAATCTTCAGCTTCCTTCCCTTTAATTCACGCTTCCCTGTATGGAAATTGAAGAAAGGAATTTCAGCCTCCTGGCCTTTTATGAGCTTCATAATAACATCATTAAAGGTAACCAGATCAAGGGCATCTATTGTTTCAAAATCATATTCCCCATCATCGCCCCTGGGAGTATCCTCCCTGTTTTTGAAAAAGTCATCTATGGAGATAGGCACCGGCTTCAACCCGTTCACTCTGAGCTGAACAGATAGTCTTTGGGCGAAGGTCGTTTTCCCCGAGGATGACGGTCCTGCAATAAGTACAAGCTTTTTATCCTCTGATGCGGCTATCATGTCGGCTATCTGAGCGATTTTTTTCTCGTGCAGTCCCTCGGCAACGGGGATAAGCTCATTTATCCTGCCGCTTTTTATTGCATCATTGAGATGGCTGATATTCTCCACTTCAAGTATTCTTCCCCAGTTTTCAAACTCTCTGAATATGTTGAAAAGCTTATCCTGCTCAAAGTATCCCGGGAGCCTGTTGGGATCTGATTTTTCCGGAAATCTGAGCACAAGTCCCGGAGCTTTGAATTTCAGTTCAAAGAGCTTGAGATAACCCGTGGATGGAACCATATATCCGTAGAAATAATCATAATGCCCGTGGCAGCTGTATACATTGATATACTTTTTCTTCCTGTATTTAATAAGGTTCACCTTATCATGCTGGCGGGTATTTTTGAAAAGCTCTATTGCTTCAGTGCTTGGAATTTTCTTTTTTTCAAAGGGCAGGTCCAGCCTTTGGAGCTCCCACATTTTTTCTTCGATCTTCAGTATATCCTCCGGAGTCAGGGGTTCATTCTTATGAACCTCGCAGTACAACCCCTTGCTGAGTGAATGCTCTACCGTGACCCTGCAATCCTTGAATACCTCCTTGGTCGCTATTATGAACAAAAATGCCACGCTTCTTGAATAAAATCTGTTTCCATAGGCAGTGGTCCTGTCAACAAACCGAAGGCTGCAGTCCTTCTGCATCTGAACCCACAATTCCTTCAGCTCATTATCCACAACAGCCCCCACTATATCTGAGCTGAACTCCTTTTGGAAATCCTTTGCGATTTCCAGGAGCTTTGTACCTTTTGGGTACTCTTTTTTTATATTCTCAGGAAATGTCAGCAATATATTTTCTTGCATATTCTTGACCTCCAATCCTTATTGATTATTATACGCATTATTTAGAAAAGACAAATATAATTTTGAGTAGGATTATATACAATTTCGTCATAAACACCGGTTAATCCTCTGTTTTATTTATATTTACCACATTTTACAGAAAATTAAAACATTTATGTTTAAACTTAACACTATATATAATAGACTGTAAATGTAATTTGATCCGGTTGATTCCGGTTGCTTGAGCTACAAGGCTAGGGTTTGTAAGCTTGCTTAAGGCTGCATCAACCGGCTCAACGGATTAATTTAAAATATTCTATATATATGTATTTTATGAAAAACATTATAACAAGATTTCAATGAGGCGAGAGATATGCAGTGGGGACATCTTTCGCCTCGTTATAAAACTCTTGTACGTCCGGCATGCTTATATAAGGCATCTGCGCTGGTGCCGTAAAATGAAAGGTGGGTAATAAATGCTAAATTACAAAATTGTCGGCAATGCAATGCAGCAAATTGTTGTCGAGCTTGGTTCAAAACAGATAATGTACAGTGAAGCGGGAAAATTCCTTTGGAAAACAGACAATATCAAGTTTGAAACCGCCTTCAACGTAAGCGATAAAAAAGGAGCCTTTGAGGAAAAAAGCGGAGGCGGCTTACTCGGAAAATTCATGGATACTGCTGTAAGTGTGGGCAAAAGAAAACTGGCAGGTGAGTCTGCCGCTTTTCAGGTATTCAATGTGACCCATGGTGAAAGCGGCCTTGTAACCTTTTCTCAGACTATACCCGGTGAAATCAAGGCGATAAACATTGAAGACGTCGGAGAATTGTATGTACAGAAGGACGGCTTCCTGGCAGCTGAGAATACCGTAGATTTTGATATCGCCCTGACAAAGAAAATCGGCGCCGGCATGTTTGGCGGTGAAGGCTTCATTCTGGAAAAGTTCAGTGACAGGGGGACGCTCTTCATAGGTGCCTGCGGCAATTTCATAGAGCTCAATCCGGCAGATTACGGCGGAAAGATCCAGATAGACACAGGTGCCCTGGTTGCCTTTGACAAAAACATCGATTATGATATTGAATGGGTAGGCAAAAGTGCAGGGCAGGTGGCAAAGAGCCTCTTCTTCGGCGGCGAAGGCCTCTTCCTTGCAAACTTATCCGGAAACGGCAAGGTAATACTTCAGAGCATGAATATTTCAAGCCTTTCCCGTACGCTTTTCAGAAATGCTGCCAGATCCTCCCCTGAGGACAGAAGCAACGGAAATGTCATTGGCGGCCTGGGGAGTCTGCTTGGAGAGCTGGGCGGCGACAAATATTAATGAATATTAATATAGAAGCTCCGGCATAAATGAAATAAAGAAATGTATTTGGAGAAATAAATAGTGCAAAAGATGTAAACAAATTGTAACAACTGGCTTCCGGCTATTTCCTTCTTCAATATAATCTAATATAATAT
>JAEXXN010000538.1 GCA_023405875.1 Bacillota bacterium
AAAATACTCTTTTTATTAAAAGAATGCTTTTTTATTTTTTCCAATTTTGGCTGTCAGAGCCGTCAAGAAATCCTTCAGAAAATTGACTTTTTCCTCTGGTTCGTTGCCTATCAGCTCGTACAACAGATCATCAAATTCTTCATGATATTTTATATGGTTGATATGTATCAATTCACCGTCAGGAGTCAGCTTTAATAAAAACCGGGACTGATTCTGGATGTCCTTTTCCTTGGTAATCAAGCCCTTTTTTTCAAGCTTCATCAGAATCTGAGAAACGGCTCCGATGGTCACCGAAAGCTTGTCTGCCAAACCCGTGATATGGATCCCCTCATTTTCTTTTATCTCGGACACCATATGGACCTCAGCAGGATATAAGGTTTCTCCGTCCTTGGTCTTTAAAAGGTGTGACTCCTTCTCGTGCTCCATATATGCATATACCGCGCCTAAAAAGGCATAATTGACTTCAGTTATACAGGACTTAGCTTTATCCATCAGATCACCGCCTCTGCAACAGTATATAGCAGCTATAGGCTTTTGTCAAGCTGCATTCTTACTTTATAATCCCAAATGAGCAAAGAAGGATGGAAAATCCCGGCTGCCGGACTTTTTCCATCCTTCTCTAAAGCATATTCAATCTAATCCAGGAGGATAGTCCGTGAGCAAATTGCTTTTGCCAGGTGTTTATTGTGGGTTATAGCTAAAATCCCAATGTTGTTTTTTTGTGCATAATCCAAAATAATATCCCATATTTGAGATTGGGTCAATACATCCAGCATTGTGCTGATTTCATCGGCAATGATGAATCTTGTCATCGGCTTCAAGGCCCGCATCACACAAATGCGCTGCAATTCTCCTCCTGACAATTCGTTGGGCCACCGGTTCAGGAACTCATCCCTGATCCCCATATCGCGCCGCAGCCCTTCATCATATTCCCCTGCCTCCTGCAAGGTTTTCGCCATTTTCCATTTGGGATTGACTGCAAGCTCAGGATGCTGGTAAATCAACTGCACCGGCGAAAAGGTCTTTGCCGCAAGCTTCCTTCCGTCAAGCAAAACCTCTCCGCCTTGCGGGCAGACCTGTCCGGCCAAAATCTTGCCCAGTGTGCTTTTTCCCCGCCCGCTTGTGCCGACTAGTCCTACGACCTCGCCGGGATATATTTCGAGAGAAACGTTCTCCAGTATCCAGCTTTTATTGCCTGAATACCGGAAATAGATGTTTTTTGCTTCTAATTTCATAAGTCACCTCCGGGTTCCTTTGGCAGGACATCGATCAGATCACCATAATCCATACCTCGTATAGATTGAAAGCCGTTTTGCGGCAGAGCATGCCAGAGTGCTTTGCTGTACGGGTGCCGCACATTATCCGGGGAAGCCTCAAATGCCTTTGCATCTGCGATCTCTACCGAAACACCCTTGTTAAATACTGCAATCTTATCCGCCACAATAAAAGCAAGGTCGATATCGTGGGTAATCATAAGGATGCCGCAGCCTCCGTCCGCCAGGCTCCGAAGCGTATGAAGGGTCTCATCTACCACTGATTTGTGCAGTCCGGGGGTCGGCTCATCCGCTATGATCAAATCGGCACCTGAAGTAAGCGCCGTTCCTATCAGGACCCTGCGTGCCATGCCCCCTGAAAGCTGGAAGGGGTACAGCTCTTCTGTTTTTTCAGACAGCTCAAATTTCCTGATAATATCCTTCACAGCACTTTTAATGCTTTTAAGCGGGCTGTCTATTTGTTTTCCTGTTTTCATTAAAGGATCGAGATATGCAACGGATTGGGGTATAAGCGCAATTTCTTTTCCCCTCAGTGCTTCTTTTCGTTCCTGGGTGAGCTCTTCTCCTTTGAACCGGATGCTCCCTGTGGTATATGCATTGGAAGGCAGTATCCCCATAATGGAATGAGCAAGCAGGCTTTTCCCCGAACCGCTTGCGCCGACGATCGCCATGATCTCGCCTGGGTAAATATCCAGGGTAAAATTATGTATTACCTGAAAATCCCGTTGACGCAGCCCTTTTACATATTGGCGGAAGCTTACTGTAAAATCCTTTACTTCCAATAACGGTTTTGTATGCTCCATTGTGTACCTCCTATTCATGGGCCTTGTGGGGATTAAACAAGGCTTGGATATTCTCGCCAAGAATGTCAAACAAGCGGACAATCAGCAGCAGCGATAATCCCGGCATAAGCGCAATCCACCATTGCCCCGTGCTTAAATAGTTCAGGGATTCCGACAGGATCACGCCGATCCCCGGTTGATGCGGGGAGAGTCCAAAGCCCAGAAAGGTCAGGGAGGCCTCGTGCAAAATGGCGTGGGGGAACATCAGAATGAGTCCCACAAAAAACTGCGGAAATACGTGGGGCAGAATATGCTCTTTCGCAATGTACCAATTGCTTTTGCCAAAACCCTTGGCGGCAATGACATATTGACTTGAGCGAAGCTGGAGTACCTCCGCGCGTATGACTCTCGCGATATATGTCCAGTGTGTAATGATAATGCCGATCATGATCCCCTTGGCACCTTTTCCTGCCACAAAAGAAATCAACAGCAGAAAAATCAAATGGGGCATTCCCATAAAGACATCCGTCAGCCAGCCGATAAAGGCATCGGCCTTTTTACCGCATACGGCGGCCGCAACCCCCAGTACAATTGCAATAATACCGCTGGTCACAGAGGCGACAACTCCAATAAAAATACTGAGGGACAGCCCTTTTACGGTTCTCAGGAACATATCCCTTCCAAACCAGTCGGTTCCGAAAATGTGAACTGAGGAAGGCTTCAAGCCTTTTTCCGTAAAGCTGACCGGCATATGCTCCTCTGTAAGGA
>JAEXXN010000570.1 GCA_023405875.1 Bacillota bacterium
CTTTCTATGGATACAAGCTGCTCTCTGGCCCGTTTCTCAGCTTCTTCAGCACGCTTAATATCAATATCCTCAGGCCATTCTGCAATATCTGCGATAATTGTTACATTTCCATCCACGATCTTCAAAAGGCTCCTGCTGATAAAAGCATGCCTTTCTCCCTTTTCTGTCTTGAAGCTGATATCATCAGGCATTACAATAGCAATAAGATCTGTATGGCGGGGAAGTATCTGAAATTTCCCATCAACACCCCTTACAGTCAGTATCTCTACCTGACCTTCAAAGAACACTTCATCCAATGTAATTATTTTCAGGTTATAAGAAGCCATTTATATCACCAACGCATCAATTTTTTTCCAATACCTCGTCTATAGTTCCCTTCATAAAGAAAGCCGATTCCGGTATATTGTCACAACCGCCTTCAAGTATTGTCTTGAAGCCTCTTATTGTCTCAGACAGCGGCACATATTTACCTTCTATGCCGGTAAACTGTTCGCCTACAAAGAACGGCTGCGAGAAGAACCTCTGTATCTTTCTTGCCCTGGATACTATAAGCTTATCTTCATCACTAAGCTCATCCATTCCAAGAATTGCTATAATATCCTGCAGTTCCTTATATCGCTGAAGTATCTCCTGGACCCCCGTTGCCACTTCATAATGCTCTTTGCCCACTATATTGGGGTCAAGTATTTTGGAGCTGGAATCCAAAGGATCCACAGCCGGATATATTCCCAGCTCAACTATACTTCTCGAGAGGATGGTCGTCGCATCCAGGTGGGCGAAGGTTGTAGCGGGAGCCGGATCCGTCGGATCGTCTGCCGGTACGTAAACCGCCTGTACAGAGGTTATAGAGCCTCTTTTGGTCGAAGTTATCCTTTCCTGAAGCTGCCCCATTTCTGTTGCAAGAGTAGGCTGGTATCCCACGGCACTGGGCACCCTGCCCAGAAGTGCGGATACCTCCGAGCCTGCCTGTGTAAACCTGAAAATATTGTCAATAAACAACAGCACATCCTGTCCGTATTCATCCCTGAAATGCTCAGATACTGTAAGTCCGGAAAGTGCAACTCTCATTCTGGCTCCCGGGGGTTCATTCATTTGTCCGAATACCAGCGAGGTTTTATCTATTACCCCTGACTCTTTCATTTCAAGCCACAGGTCATTGCCTTCCCTTGTTCTTTCACCTACTCCGACAAATACCGAAAGACCCCCATGCTGCTTGGCAATATTATTTATAAGCTCCATAATGAGTATGGTCTTGCCTACGCCGGCACCACCAAACAAACCTATCTTACCGCCCTTTGCATAGGGACATATCAGGTCTATTACCTTTATCCCCGTCTCAAACTGCTCTGTATTTGTAACAAGATCTGTGAAGACAGGTGCAGGCTTGTGGATGGAGGAATACCTTTCCGCATGTATTTCACCCTCATTATCAACCGGCTTGCCGACAACATTCATTATTCTGCCCAGAACACTCTTCCCTACCGGAACCTTGATGGGCCCGCCGGTGTCTTCTGCATCCATGCCTCTCACAAGTCCGTCGGTAGCAGCCATTGATATGCACCTTACAGTATCATTCCCGGTATGCTGTGATACTTCAGCTATGATCTCGCTATCGCCATTTTTGATACTGATAGCATTATACAGCAGAGGACGCCTGTCGGAGCTGAATTTTATATCTATGACCGGTCCGATTATCTGGACTATTTTGCCGATATTGCCCATTAATTTCACCACCTATATATTTTGCGAAAACATTTATATAATGAATTCATATTTCGCATAAATATTTTCATTAATTTCATTGAATTCGCGCCATATCCAGATGGAATACCCACGCGCGTTCAATATATATTTCGTGAAACATCTACATAGCTTAAGCGCATTCTATAGGCTTCGCCTAAACCTGTTATTTCAATGCTTCCGTACCACCTACGATTTCGGATATCTCATTTGTTATCGAAGCCTGCCTTGCCCTGTTGTACTGCATAGTCAGATCTTCAATCATCTTGTCGGCATTGTCGGTTGCCGAAGTCATTGCCGTCATTCTGCTGCTGTGCTCACTGGCAGAAGCTTCAAACAATAAGCTGTACAACCTGTTTACTACATAACCGGCTGCTATTGCATCAAATGCCACCTCTGGAGACGGTTCGTATGTATATTTGTCGTTTTCTTCCCGCTCTTCAAGCTCAAGGGGAAGCAGCCTGAGTTGTGTCGGAATGTATTTGATGGTAGAGACAAAATTATTGTAATAAACGATTACCTCGTCAAATTCCTTATCCCTATACCTTCTGATTATATCAAGGGCAATAGCCCTTACATTATGATACTTTACAGTATCGGTTATATCCTCATAGCTTTTTACCAGGTCGTAGCCTTCTTTCCTGAAATAGTCCCTGGCTTTGTTCCCTATTGTTATGATACTGGATTCCTTCCCGGAAATATCCGAAACAGCATATTTGATTATCGATGTGTTATATGCTCCGCATAGCCCTCTGTCCGAGCTTACCACCACAATAAGCGATTTATTGATATCTCTTTTTTGGGTAAGCTCACTGAATGCTTTTTCTTGCTTGTAATTATAAACATTCAGAACTATTTCCTTGTATTCCGCAAGATATGGTCGTATATACTCAGTATGTCCCTTTGCCTTTTTATATTTTATTGTTGAAACAAGGTTCATTGCCTTTGTGATCTGTCGGGTGCTGGTAACACTTGCAATCCTTGTCTTCACATCATTTAATCCGGCCATCTATATCACTCTCGATACTATACAAATTTTTTCTGGAATTCTTCTATTGCCTGCTTCAGCAAACTCTCTGTTTCTTCACTCATATCCTTGGTTACTCTAATATCAGTCAGCACCTTTTCATAACGATTCCTGATATATTCTACCAGTTCCGCTACAAAATGCCCTATTTCATTGATCTTTATATCCTTGGCATAGCCGTTTGCCACCGCGTATATAGACACCACCTGCTCTTCTACAGGAATGGTCTTGTGCTGCGGCTGTTTTAACAGCTCTTCTATCCTTGCTCCCTGCTCCAGCACCTGTTTGGTATCGCTATCCAGTTCAGAACCGAACTGTGCGAAGGCTGCAAGCTCCCTGTACTGCGCCAGACTGATCCTGAGCTTCCCGGATACCTTCTTCATGGCTTTGATCTGTGCACTGCCTCCAACCCTGGAAACTGATATTCCCACATTCATAGCCGGCCTTATCCCTGAATGGAAGAGCTCGCTTTCAAGAAATATCTGGCCATCTGTAATGGATATTACATTGGTCGGTATATAAGAAAGCTCTCCTCCAAGGGTCTCTATAAGCGGTAATGCGGTAAGCGAACCGCCCCCGTTCTCGTCATTAAGCCTTGCAGCCCTTTCAAGCAGCCTGGAATGCAGGTAGAATACATCCCCTGGATAGGCTTCCCTTCCCGGCGGCCTCCGAAGAAGCAGCGACATGGCTCTGTAGGCAACAGCATGCTTGGACAGGTCATCATATACTACAAGTACATCCTTCCCGCTATACATGAATTCCTCTGCAATTGCACAGCCTGAATAGGGCGCAATGTATTGCAGCGGTGCAGAGTCGCTTGCCGACGCCGATATAACAATAGAATACTCCATTGCACCTTTATTCCTCAGAATTTCTACTATCTGTGCCACGGTAGATGCCTTCTGGCCTATCGCCACATAAACGCATATTACCCCTTTTTCCTTCTGATTCAAGATTGCATCAATTGCAATAGAAGTTTTTCCGGTCTGCCTGTCGCCTATGATAAGCTGCCTCTGGCCTCTTCCGATAGGAGTAAGCGCATCCACTATTTTTATCCCTGTTTGCATAGGCTGATTAACCGGTTTTCGTGATACTATCCCGGGAGCACTTGCCATAGCCGGTCTGAATTTATCCGACTTTATTATCCCCTTACCGTCTATTGGATTTCCCAGTGCGTCAACAACTCTGCCCAGCATAACGTCACCTACAGGTACTTCAACTATCCTGCCGGTGCCTTTGACAGTATCCCCTTCCTTGATATCCTGATCTGAGCCCAGAAGAACACAGCCTATATTATCCTCTTCAAGGTTCAAGGCCATTCCGTATACTCCGCTCTTGAACTCCAGAAGCTCATTCACCATACAATTTCTTAGGCCATAGACTCTTGCAATGCCGTCTCCTACCTGAATGACAGTACCGATGTCGTTTGACTGCAGCCGCTGATCAAAATGCTTTATTCTTTCCTTCAGGATCCCACTTATTTCATCGGGTTTAATACTCATTATCTCACCTCAGTTTTGTCATAAAGGAGATTTTCCTTCATTCTTTCAAGCTTTCCTTTTACAGTGGCATCGATCACCTTGTCCTTTGCCCTTATAAAAAGACCTCCGACAATAGCAGGATCAATGCTGACCTCTAAAACAATATCCTGTTTGAATACTTCCTTCAGCTTCAGGGCCAGTCGCATCCTGTATTCTTCCTTCAGCTTGAAGGCAGTAGTGATCTCAATCTTGAGAAGCTTGTTGTAATCATAGTATAATTCCTCAAAATCCCGCATTATATCATGCAGTACATATACTC
>JAEXXN010000009.1 GCA_023405875.1 Bacillota bacterium
AGCTTGATTATGACTTTTTCTTCAAATTCTTCTGGTTTGTAGTCACCAAGGTTTACACCGGGTATGTAGCTTTGAATTGCTTCCATATTTCCATTTTTTGCATCAAGCAATGCTTTCATTGTTTCTGTAGCTGTACTGCCAGGCGTTTTTCCTGCAATATCTTCCGCAAGCTTTAAATACTCCATAGCTTTTTCTATATTTCCTTCAGTGATATCAATTGCCATTGTCCCTGCCACTGTCACATCACTTTGGCCAAATCCTGTATTAGCTGAATTATTCCTTAATTGCTCTATATAATTATTACTCTGTTTTTTGACTTCTTCGGAACCCATTTCAGGATTGATGTTTCTAAATACACTGTCCATATATAGATTCTGTTGTTCTAAAAATGAACCGTAATCCTCCAGTTTTTGTTGATGCTTAAGATATGCTTTTGTTAACTCACTCGCAACTAACCCAACAACTGGAGCTAATGGAGCAAATGATGCTGATAAGTTTGATACGCCCGCTGAAGCTAATGATGCTTTTGATGCTAATTTCTCCAATGCTATTTCTGCTGCACCAGTTGCAGTTTTATCAACAAATGCGCTTATAAATTCATCTCCTCCAGATGACACAGCATCCCTATGATTAGAAAAATCAACTGCAGGTAACGGTGTTGTGATATTTGGTGTTTCTTCATCTGTAGATGTTTCTACCAAGTATTTCTCTGCTGCCTGCTTCTCTACAGTACTCTTTACGACTATAGACACACCTGCTGACGGCTTTTCCCTACCAGCTCCCTGCAGTATCTTCGGCAACCGCTTCCTCAGCTGCTCAATTTCTTCTCCTAATTCTCGTATATTTCTCAACAACTCAATGGATTGCAGCTTTATGCTCCATTTCCTGCCAAAGGTATACTTCAGCACCTCTCTGGTTTCCTTTATCTCTTTCTTGATCCGAAGCTGCTCCTTGTGAATCGATTTCAATCCTGCTGACAGGTTATCCCTTATGCTGGTTAATGCTTTCAATTCACTCACTGCCGACATTCCATCACCTCCTAGTGCTTTTTAACACAACAAATTTCTTGTTTTCCAGGTGTAAAAAATCACTTCCTATGTTTGGTGCCTCACCAGCCCTAGAGGGGATATACGTTACGAGGCACTATATTGGGGTACTACCGGGCGGCTTCGTCGACCGCCCGGCTCCCATCTTCCAAAGCCTTGCTCATGCTGGCATAGTAGAAAAGCTTTGCCCCATAGCTTTGGCCTAGTATCGACTCGGGTGCTATTCCCTTCTGAAGGTAGTAATGGAGCATATATAGCTCTCCATTACTGTCGATTAGTTTTTTATTTCATCTACAACCTTCACACTGTTTATATAGCCGGCCAGAACAAGGCATTCTTTGGATATGGCCGATATTTCCCCAGGTTCGAATATCCTTGCGACAATATCCATAGGAGATACGACCCCATAAGCTTCCTGGAGCGCCTTGTCCTTAAGCAGAGGACTTACTACACAATTATAGACAATATATTCATCCGCTTCTTCAGAATTCTCCATATCCAGAGCCTCAAGGCATACCGCCCTGTCCGGCTTCTCTATGGTGATGGTTCCGTCAAGGGACTTTACATACAGCTCCCTTGCTTCTTTCTTTGCTGTCTTTGACTTGGCTGCCCTGGCAAGCAGCTCCTCCAGGGTCACCTTTTTCGGGGTCTCTGAGGTTTCCCTTGTACTGAGTTTTTTCATCGGCTTAACCCTCCTTTACTGCAATCACATCCGGGAAGGTAACATCAGAAGGTGTGAAGCCGAAGGGATACTCCCGCTCAAGCTTCTGTCCCTGCTCAAACTGCATTATTGTTGCTTCGTTGAACCATACATTGTTGATGACTACCCTCTCTGTGCCATAGGCATCAGGGTCGGCAAGCTTCCCTATCAGCTGGCTTCTCGGGTCCTTGCCCTGGGTCCAGGCCTTTACAAGCTTATCCAGCCCTCTGCTGTAAACCTTCTTCACCTTCATGGTGCCTTCACCCTTGAGCCCTGTGATCTTGCTCTCTATATCAAGCTCTCCGGCCATCTGCACATCTTCCCTGTTGGCTACCACCTTTGCTTCAAAGCTCTCTATCTCGTATACCAGCTCTCCGTCCCACCATATCTGTCCCCATCTACCGTTGATCTGTCTGTTTCCAGGTACTTTTCTAGCCATTAATATTCCTCCTCCACTTTACATTTCTACTGTGAATTTCAAATCTTCCATTGCATCCAGGAATTTGACCGCCGCAGCCGCAAACACCAGGCTCCCGGTATTGGCTTCCTTGATCTGCTGCTCATCCATACTTTCTACGTCTATCCCTTTGCCTACCAAATAGATCCTCTGTGCTTCTACATCGATGGAAGCCAGATTGTCATATTCCGGGTCCAGTACGTCCATTCTTGTCAGCTCTTTGAAATAGGCATTTACAGCCGCCAGGAAAAGAATCTTGTTATCATAGCTGTTTATTACATTTCCTACATAACCGCTATCAAAGGTGTCCCTGATATCATCGCGGACCAAATCCACCGCATCAACGATCTTGATCTTTTTGAAATCCTCTCCCTTGTCGGCAGTTGCAGTAACCAGGGAATTGACGGCTCTTCCAATCTTGATTTTTTCTCCGTCATTCACAAGTATCAGCTTGCCGCCGTCGATATCCTCATCCGGCGTGGCGGATTCCGTAATACTCTGCACTTCCGGCAGCACATAGTAGGTAGCGCTCCTGCTGAAGGGCATCCCGGCAAGAATCCCTGCGATCCTTGCACAATATTCAGCTGTGCTGTATGCCTTACCACCGGCTGTTATGCCTTCTGTCGCAAAATTGATTATCCCCTCATGGTCGCTGCCTGAAGAAGGCAGTACCGCCTTAAAGGTCTTTTTAGCGTTATTTCTTTCACCCTTTATCCAGGCCTCTACAGCAGCCGCCTGTCCTTCTACCTCCGGTACTGCCAGATAGTTCCACTTCTTGTTCTGCAATCTCTGCAGCGCTTCGCTGAAATTTTCCGCGGTTTCTGCTACTCTCTCAACCAGCACCGTGGAGGGAGCCCCCATAAATGCCTTTTCAATGTAAGCTCTGTTATCAGAGTTCCATTCATTTTCGCCAATTTCAGTAATGCTTCTGTAAGCTTTACTTGTAAAGGATGTATCGGTGTCATCCTTCAATATCAGCGCAACGATACCCCTTGCGCTTCTTTTTACCGCTGTTGTTCCTTTTGTTTTGAACTCAATCAAAATCTGTGGCAATCCCATTCTAAAATTCCTCCTTCATTTCTAATGTTTGCATCTTTTCAAGGGCGCTCTCCATATCCTCCCGGCTGCCGGTACAACTCAGTTCAAAAGTAAAATGCAGCACCTGCTCAAGGATCTCCCCTTTTGTCATGTCGATATCCAATGTTCTGTCCCCGACGCGCAGTACCATGTCAAACAGCTCTTCAAGCTGATCCTGCATTTCCAGCAGCCCTATTCCGGCTTCCTCTTCAGGGTAATATTCGATATTGACCGACACTGTTTTTGTAAATTGGAACAAGCTTTCATTTGTCTTCGATACCGAATTAAGCTGTACTAAAAAGCATGGCCTGGAAAAATCCTGAGGCAGCACATCATAATACAGGTCAAATTCCGGAAATCCGGTGCTGAGCTTTTGTACTGCTGCATTTCTGATATCAACCGTTGTCATGAACCAACCCCCTTCAATATAATGGTTTATAACGCCTCAGTAGAAAATTTTTCGGTTGTAGAAAAATTTTCTTACCTTTGTGCGTTTCAACGAGGCGGGAGATATGCTCACCGCCTGATGAACAAATAATGTGATACCCGCCACCTGCAGAGGTGGGGACATCTTTTACCTCGTTATATTAACATTAACAGGGTATTACCCCGCTGATGACTCAGCGACCCTTTCGATGCCTGTCCTTGTCTTCCGGTAT
>JAEXXN010000056.1 GCA_023405875.1 Bacillota bacterium
TTATAACCATGCTCGTTTGATTATGGAGTGCATATTCCCATGTTTTATTCACAATAAATTGCGGTATTACAACTGTAACCAGGTCTCCCTTCTTTGAAGCATGCTCATCTGATTCTATATAGTCTACCAGTGGTTTTATAAGCTCTCTATATGGTGATTCTTTGATTACAAGCGGTATGCCTATATTGTGTTCAGCCCATCGCTTTCTCAGCTTCTCAGTAGCATCCTGGTCGGTTGATACATGGAAGGCAACCAGGTCGTCGGACAGGCATCTGGCATAGTTGATTGATTTAATAACAGCCTTATTGAGACTCTCGACTAAAACAATCATATGCCTGACTGAAGAGCAGTTCGGTATAAAGTCCGGGACACCTTCAGGTCCTAACTTAAGCTCCTTCCCAACATACAGATAGTGGGCTTTTACCTTCAGCATCAAATATACCAGGCCAGGTATAAGGATCAATACGATCCATGCTCCTGTAATAAACTTTGTAACTGCAACTATTATAGCTGTAACAAAGGTTATTACCGCTCCGATCCCGTTTACACTTGCTTTCAGATACCATTGCCTGTCGGTATCCCTGTGCTTATACCATTTCACTACCATTCCCGATTGCGATAACGTAAAGGATACAAACACGCCTACCGCATAAAGAGGAATCAGGTAATGGGTCTCACCTCTGAATATGATTATCAGGACTGCGGCTGCAGTTGCAAGTGTAAGGATTCCATTTGAGAAGCTGAGCCTTTGTCCTCTTTGGTTCATCTGCCTTGGTGCATATTCATCCTTGGCGATCACGGCAAGAAGCATCGGGAAGCCTGCAAAAGCGGTATTTGCGGCTAATATAAGTATTATGGCAGTTGCCGCTTGTACAAAATAGAACATAAATCCGGTTCCAAAGACCTGTGCGGCTATTTCAGATACAACGGTTTTCTGGATGTTTGGTACTGCATGATACATTGATGCAAGATAAGATGTTCCGCCAAAAATTATAATAATTATTGCTGCTAAAAGCATTAAAACCTTGATGGCATTTTTGGCCGCGGGTTCTTTGAAATTAGGAATACCGTTACTTACTGCTTCAACGCCGGTCAGTGCAGTACATCCTGCTGCAAAAGCTCTTAAAAATAAAAATAAGGTTATATCACTGACCGCTTGCGGCATTTCAGCCGGTATTTCCGGAACATGGCCAAGAACCTTAATCTTATAAATACCATAGCCAATCATGCTCAACATAGCGAAAATGAACAAATATGGCGGTAAAGCAAAGATCTTGGCTGATTCGCTTACCCCTCTCAAATTGCCTACAGTTATCAGTATTATGAAAAGCAAGGCTATTGAAATCCTCTGATCCAGCAATGAAGGAAAAGCTGAAGTAACGGCTGCCGTTCCGGCACTTACGCTGACGGCAACAGTAAGGATATAATCCACCGAAAGTGAAGCCCCGGCTACAAGCCCAGGAATAACACCAAGATTGTCCTTTGCAACAATATAAGCTCCTCCACCGCCGGGATAGCTATGAATAGTCTGCCTGTAAGAAAATATCAAAATTAATAACAAACCGATAATTGCCAATGCATCATAAAACATCAAACCATATGCGGCCAGACCTACAATCGGAACCAGAACCCATAGAATTTCCTCAGTGGCATATGAAACAGACGAAATAGCGTCGCTTGACAGTATTGAAAGCCCGAAAGGAACGCTGAACTTTTCGCCATGGATCTGTTCACTTTTAAGCGGCTTCCCAATAAAAAACTTTTTTAACTCACTGAACATGTTAATCCCTCATCCTCATTTATCTTTGTGTATTATATATTTCGTGAAAAACCTTTTACCTACATAATTGGTATTTCGCGTAAATATTTCCCTGGTTTTATTGAATTCGCGCCATACCAACAGGATAGCTTAAGCGCGTTCAATATAGTTTTATTCTTCTCAGAATCATTTAATTATATTTGAAAGAATTAACTACAGCAATGCCTAAAAATTCTTATGGCATATACTTTTAATCACATTGAAGGCATAAGTATCAAACTGCATGTTTGTTTCTTTCATTATCTAAGTAATGCTTCAATTTGCACATTTATAGGACATGTGATGGGACAAAGGGACAGGAACCTTGTCTCATTTTTGGTTGTATCTGATTTTGGGACAGTGAAACCTGTCCCCCTGTCCCAGGAAGGCAGCTGACTTTTTTATTTTTAAACTGTAAACAATAGGTTGAAGGAATAACCAATGTATTGTAGAATAAAAATATATTACACAAATATTTGAAGTCATACAAAATATTTTTAATCTGAGGTGGTATAGTGATTAAGAATTTCAACGAGCTGTTGGAAGCCGCAAAGCTGCAGAAAAGGATGAAAATAGTTGTTGCAGCGGCTCAGGATGAGGATGTCATCAAGGCGGTAAGCAAGGCAAAGGAGTTGGGACTTGCCGAGCCGGTGCTTGTGGGTGATGAAGCCGGAATAAAGGAAATCATGGGGAAGCTGAATATCGATACCGGTGAATATGAGATAATCAATGAACCTGACATGGTGCAGGCAGCAAGGAGATCGGTGGAGCTGGTAAGGAACGGCAAGGGTGACTTTCTTATGAAAGGCCTGCTTCAGACTGCTGATATAATGAGGGCTGTGCTGGATAAAGAGATCGGGCTGAGAACAGACAATCTGATAAGTCATGTTATGGTTTATGAAGTGCCCTCATACAGCAAGCTGATATATCTCACCGACGGAGGCATGAACGTAGCGCCTGACCTGGAGCAGAAGGTTCAGATACTGGAAAATGCCATTAAGGTGTGCAAAGCCATGAAGATGGACAGAATCTATGCGTCCTGCCTTGCAGGGGCTGAGACTGTGAATCCCAAGATACCTGCAACCGTTGATGCAAAAGCTATAGCGGATATGAAGGAAAAGTGGGAAGCTCAGAATACTGTGGTACTGGGGCCGGTTGCCCTCGACCTGGCAATCAGCAGCGAAGCCTGCGAGCACAAAGGCTACAAGGCTGAAGGCGCAGGGGATGCCGATATTCTGCTTGTTCCATATTATGAGGTGGGGAACGCACTCGGGAAATCCCTGAATTATTTCGCGGGGGCAAGGTCAGCAGGGATCATAATGGGCGCAAAGGTGCCGATAGTGCTTGTTTCCAGGGCTGATTCCTCTGAATCCAAGCTGCTGTCCATAGCGCTGGGAAGTATAATCGCAAATAATTAATATATATTTTATTTATCAATTTTTTTAAGGGGGTAAAAACAGTGAAGCAATTGATGTCAGGCAACGAGGCAATTGCCAGAGGGGCTTATGAAGCCGGTGTTAAAGTAGCTGCTGCCTATCCGGGTACTCCAAGTACGGAAATTTTGGAGAACATAGTGGATTACAAGGAGCACATCTACTGTGAATGGGCGCCCAATGAAAAGGTGGCGGCGGAGGTTGCTATAGGAGCATCAGTAGCAGGCGTAAGAAGCCTGGCTGCGATGAAGCATGTAGGAGTCAACGTGGCAGCCGACCCGATATTCACCTATGCCTATCTGGGAGTAAACGGAGGCTTCGTGCTTGTTACTGCCGACGATCCCAGCATGCACAGCTCTCAGAATGAGCAGGACAACAGGTATTATGCTAAATTCGCAAAGATGGCAATGGTGGAGCCCGGCGACAGCCAGGAGGCCAAGGACTTTTTGGCGGAGGCCTACAGGATAAGTGAAGAGTTTGATACTCCTGTGCTTTACAGGGTCACAACAAGGGTATGCCACAGCAAGAGTGTCGTCGAGCTGGGTGAAAGAACAGAGGTTGAGCCCAAGAAATACGAGAGGAACCAGGCTAAATTCGCTGCAACGCCTGCAAATGCAAGGCTTGCTCATGCAAGAGTTGAAGAAAGGCTCAAAGCCTTGGAGGAATATGCAAACAAATCACCCCTTAACAAGATTGAATATAACGAAAACACAAAAATAGGAATAGTGACGGCCAGCGTTGCTTACCAGTATGCAAAGGAAGTATTCGGCGACAATGCCTCATACCTGAAGCTGGGCTTTACCTATCCGCTTCCTATGTCACTTATAAAGGATTTTGCTTCAAAATTTGAAACGGTATATGTGGTGGAGGAGCTTGAACCCTTCATGGAAGAACAAATGAAGGCAGCGGGTATAAAATGCATAGGCAAGGAGCTTATTCCCAACCTGTATGAATTGAATCCCGATGTGGTTGCAAAGGCTTTGCTGAATAAGGAATCGGAAGTAAAGACCCTGGACGCCAAGGTGGTAGGCAGGCCGCCGGTGCTTTGTCCGGGCTGTCCTCACAGGGGCTTTTTCTACACAATGTCAAAGAAAAAGAATACAGTCATAACAAGCGATATAGGCTGCTATACCCTTGGCGGCGCGGCGCCTCTCGGAGCTACGGACACCTGCATATGCATGGGCGCCGGCTTCAGCGCAGGCATGGGCATGGCCAAAGCCTTTGAAGCGATCGGCAGCGACAGGAAGGTGTTCGGCGTGCTTGGGGATTCAACCTTTTTCCATTCGGGAATAACAGGAGCAATAGATATCGTCTACAATAAAGGAAGAATGGTGCCTGTTGTGCTGGACAACAGAATAACAGGAATGACAGGCCACCAGGAAAACCCGGGCACCGGCAGGACGCTTATGGGAGAAGCAGCAGTGCAGATCGAACCGGTTGATGTACTGAAGGCCATCGGCTATAAGCAGGTCCTGGTTGTAGATCCCTGCGACCTTAAGGCAATGGAAGCGACGGTAGCGGAAGCTGAAAGCAGCGCCGAGCCTTGTGCAATAGTTACAAAGCGGCCATGTGTGCTCATAAAGGGGCTGCCTCCCTTCAAGACAAAATGCAGGGTTGCACCGGAAAAGTGCAAAAAGTGCAAAATGTGCCTGAAGGTGGGATGTCCCGCCGTATTCTTCAAGGATGGCACTTCATATATTGATCAGTCCATGTGTGTCGGCTGCGAGGTCTGTATGCAGGTATGCAAATTCGATGCAATAGAGAAGGTTGGTGAATAATATGGGTGATACTAGAAATATATTACTGGTTGGAGTCGGCGGACAGGGCATAATACTTGTAAGCAAGATACTGACTGCCGGACTTATTAAAGCCGGCTATGATGTGAAGATGTCGGAAGTACACGGTATGGCTCAGAGAGGCGGAAGTGTAACCACACAGGTAAGATACGGCAGCAAGGTATATTCACCTATAATTGGAAGAGGCCAGGCAGACATTCTTGTTTCCTTTGAAAAAATGGAAGCGGTAAGATGGATAGAGTACCTCAAGCCGGAAGGTGTCGTAGTGGTAAACAACTATGAAATACCTTCAATGCCTATAGCCAGCGGCAAGGAGGAATACCCCCAGGGACTGCTGGAAGCTTTACAGGGAGCCTTTGAGACGGTCGTGATAGATGCAGGCAAAATTGCTGAAGAAATAGGAAATATAAAAACTCAGAACATAGTACTTCTGGGAGCTTTGGTAAAGGCCCTGAAGCTGGATGAAATCGACTGGGAGGAAATAATAAGGGAGACCATCAATCCCAGGCTGGTGGATATCAATCTAAAGGCCTTCAACAAAGGAACAGAGCTGTAATTCAAAAAGGAAGCTGCATATTTAAGTGCAGGCTTCCTTTTTTTAACTGGCTGATAATGCTATAATAGATATATGATTCTTATCGGAGGACAAGCATATGGCTTTGAAAAGATATCTTACTACCTGTCCCCTGGACTGCTTTGACTGCTGCAGCCTTGCAGTTACTGTCGATGAAAAGGGGGAGGTATTGAATATAGAAGGCAACAGGGAACACCCCGTAACAAGGGGGTTTATATGTGAAAAGGGCAGGAAGCACATGGAGAGGGTTCACCATCCTTCAAGACTCCGGTATCCCATGAGGAAAATCAATGGAGAATGGCAGAGGATATCCTGGGATGAGGCCCTGGATACTATAACTGAAAAAATGAAGTATTACATGAAGGAATACGGCAACAAAGCCATAGGCCTGTATAGCTATGGAGGTGCGGCGGGGCTTCTTAAAAACATTGAAGACCTGTTCTTTGAATACTTGGGAGGCACAACTCAGATATGCGGGAGCATATGCTGGGGAGCGGGAACCGAAGCACAGAACCTGGACTTCGGCAAACCCATGGGGCACAGTCCTGAAGATATGTCAAATTCCGGAACCATTCTGATATGGGGCAGGAATCCGGCTGATACAAATATTCACCTGATGCCCTACCTGAAGGCAGCGAAGGAAAGGGGCGCAAGCCTCATACTTGTAGACCCGCTCAGGACGGCTACGGCCGGGGTGTGCAGTGCACAT
Organism: Bacillota bacterium; assembly: GCA_023405875.1. GTDB lineage: Bacteria > Bacillota > Clostridia > Lutisporales > Lutisporaceae > BRH-c25. The sequence goes on from JAEXXN010000056.1 coordinate 6,311, forward strand.
ATAAGGGTGAAGCCTGAAGGAGATGCAGCCTTGGCTTGCGCTGTTGCAAAGTACGTAGTGGAGAAGGGGCTGCATGACAGGGCTTTTGTTGAAAACAATACCCTGGGTTTTCCGGAGCTCCACTCCTTTCTGAGGGAGGCCGGCATGGAGGAATTGTCTGAAGCATGCGGAGTATCCCTTGAGGATATAGCAATGCTGGCGGAAAGGCTTACCTCGGGCAAGCCTGCGACAGTATATATAGGCTATGGACTTCAAAGATATCCTTACGGCGGAACGGCTGTAAGATGTATAGATATGCTGATGGCATTGACGGGGAATATAGGAATTGCCGGAGGAGGGGCAAATTATTCAAATGGCGGCTCCAGCCGTTTGGTGGATACCAATCCCTTCCGGGTAAAAGGGGAAGCACCGAGGCTGATAAACAGAGCCAGCTTCGGCACTGACGTAAAGGCTCTCAATGATCCGCCGCTGAAGCTGCTTTTCATATCCCGGAGCAATCCTGCGGTTCAGCTTCCCAATACCAATGAGGTGGTTTCTGCAATAGAAAGCATTGAGCTTAAGGTATCTCTGGAGCATTTTCTTACCGATACTGCCCAGCTGGCAGATATTGTTCTGCCTGTGACATATTTTTTTGAAGAGGAAGATGCGGCGGTGCCGGGTATGTGGAGCCACTACGTTGGCAGGATAGGCAAGTGCCTTGACAGGTTCTATGAGGCAAAGCCGGAATACGAAATATATGCCGAGCTGGCTGAAAGGCTGGGCTGTGAGGAATTCCCCAGGCTTACGGGAGGGCAGTGGCTGGAGCTTATGCTGAAGCCTATGCTGGACAGGGGGCTGAAGCTTGAGGAGCTGAAGGAAAAGGGCTATACGCATAATCCCATTTCCCTGGATATCCCATGGCAGGACAGGCAATTTGCAACAGGCTCAGGCAGGTTTGAGCTGGTTTCAGCCGGGGTGCTTGAAAAGTATTTGAGGCATGTGCGGTCAGGAGATAGGGAAAAGTACAGGCTGATATTTGTGCACAGCAGGAAATCCCTGCATTCCCAGCACATGATGGATGAGGCCGGCAAGCTCCCCACAGTGTATTTTCACCAGGAGGATGCAGAGCTTGAGGGCATAAAGCCGGGGGACACCATAAGGCTTTTTAATGCTAAAGGAAGCATTGAGGCTGTGTCGGGGATATCGGCTTCCGGAACCAGGAGGGTGCTGTATATGGAACAAGGCTGGTGGCTTAAAAGCGGAGGCGGAGTAAACAGGCTTACCTCCGATGGGATAAGCGATATAGGGAACCAGGGTATAATGAACCACTGTTTTTGCGATATTAAAAAGGTAAGGATAAATTGATGGAAAATTACTTGAAGGAATTGAACAGCGAGCAACTGGAGGCTGTAAAGCATGAAGCCGGGCCATGCATGGTGCTGGCCGGACCGGGTACGGGGAAAACCACCGTCATAACCTCACGGGTGCTCCACCTTATAAAGCAGAGAGTTGTGCCTCCGGATAACATACTGGTTGTAACCTTTTCCAGGGCTGCAGCCAATGAAATGAAGGACAGATACATAAGGCTGGCCAAGGCGCAGGATTCGGGAGCGGTAAGCTTCGGGACCTTCCACTCGGTTTTCTATAAGCTGCTGAGGCAGTATATGGATCATAAACTGGAGGACCTTATAGATGAGAACATGAAGTTCAATGTAGTGAGGAATATAATAAGGCGGTTGGGTGAGGATTTTTCAGAGGATGAGGATCAGATACGGGATATAATAAGCGATATGGAATACGCCGTGAGCACAATGGCTGATCTGTCCCGATACAAGCCTGCCTCCTGTGCCAGGAAACAGCTTGTGAAGATAATGGAAGGCTATATGGAATTCAAGGAGCAGTCAGGTAAATATGACTACGATGATATACTGTATGACTGCCTTAAAATGCTCCGCAATAAACCTGAGGTCCTCAGGGAGGTCAGAGGAAAATTCAGATACATATTGGTGGATGAATTTCAGGATATAAACCTGCTGCAGTTTGAGACGATAAAGCTCATTGCGGCTCCCCTGAATAATATTTTTATCGTAGGGGATGACGATCAATCAATTTATGGCTTCAGGGGTGCTGCCCCTGACATACTGCTGAATTTTGAAAAGCTATACGGCAATTGCAGGAGGATATATCTCAGGAATAACTACCGGACCACGGTAAACCTTCTGAATTCTGCCTTGTCGGTTATCAACGCCAACAAAAACAGGTATTCAAAGGAGCTTGAAGCGGTGGAAAGCAATGGGAGCCTTCCGGTAACACTGGAGGCGGAGGACTTTGAAGCAGAAGCCAGGAATATTGCTGCGCGCATAGAGCAGTTGAGCAGGAACGGCAGAAAATTTTCTGATTTTGCAGTTATATACAGGACAAATCTTCAATCCAGGGCAATTATTGATGCTTTTATGGACTCGGGAATACCCTTTGTGACCCTGGATGGTATCGTGTCCATGTATAACCATTGGATATTCAAGGATATGCTGAGTTATATGAGGCTTGGGACTGCCTCCGGCAGCACAAGGGATATAATGAGGATAATAAACAAGCCCAAGCGGTACATAAGCAAGGACGTTATGGCAAAGGCCGAAAAAATGGGCGGGGACTTTATTGATTGCATCATTATGCAGGGCAGTCTGAACAGGCTTCAGGTCAATGCCCTCCAGGAATTCAGAAATGATTTGAAAAGGCTGGGAGAAATGAAGCCGGGTAATGCTGTAAAATATATACGGGGTGTAACAGGCTATGATGAATATCTGAAGGAATATGCGGCATCAAAGGGAATCAGTACAAAGGGGCTGCTGGAAACTATAGAAGAAATAGAAAGCTCCGCATCAGGCTATGACAGCATACCGGCTTATATGCAGCATGTGGAAGAGGTATCGGAAAAGCTTGGAGAAAAGGATTATGACAATTTTGGGAAAAATAATGTAAAGCTGCTTACCATGCATAAGGCCAAGGGCCTTGAATTTGAGACGGTATTTATATGCGGCTCGGTGGAAGGCCTTTCCCCGTATGCCAAGGAGGATTCCGCCACTGATTATGAGGAGGAAAGAAGACTCTACTATGTGGCTATGACCAGAGCTAAAAGAGAACTGTATATAACAGTTCCAAAACGCAGATACGGCAAGGCGGTCAAGCCCTCACGCTTTGTGGAGGAATTCCGGAACGGTATTGATTACAGCAAGCAGGTGCATAGAGGGCAAAAGGTCTACCACAAGATATACTTCAGCGGAGTGGTGGATGAAGTCCTGGAAAGCACCGGCGGGACGCGTATAAGGGTGGACTTTGACGGAACTGTCAGAGAGTTGAATCTGAAAGCCTGCCTTGGGAATGATATAATAAAGCTTTTATAACGAAGTTATAGCTTCAGACAGGAGGAAAAGCATGAATTATCTGAGAATAATAAGGATGTCGGGAAGTTTTTTCGCAAGAGAATTTAAAAAGCCTGAGAAAGCACGCAGGAAGGCCCAATACAGAGAAGTGGATGAGAAAACTGTAGCAGATCAGTTCCTCAAGGGAGATGCCACTGTTGAGGTGGTATTCGAGGATTCACCGAGAGAACCGATACTGCTGGATTGGGAAAGCGATGAGGAGCTTATAAGGAAGTATCTCGGAGCATGGTTTTTAAAGTATAAGTCATGATAAAAAACATATATGTAGGAGGGGTTAGATGTATAGGTTCAGAAAGGTCGCACAGGCTGACAAAGACAGGGTACTGGAGATTTCATCCCAAATATGGGATGGAGAGGATTTCATAAAATATGTTTTTGATGCCTGGGTCATGGATACCGAAGGTGAGTTTACACTGGGAGAAAAGGACGGAAGGATCGTAGGCTATGCCAAATATACAAGGCTCAACGACCTGGAGGTTTGGCTGGAGGGCATAAGGGTAGATGAAAAATATGCAAACCAGGGCTTCGGCAAGGCAATCACCCAGTATTACATAAGCAGGGCAAAGGCAGAAGGAGCAGAGGTAATAAGGCTCAGCGCCTATGCGGAAAGCAGGGAAAGCATCAAAATAGTTGAGAGCCTTGGATTTAAAAAGGACGGATATTTCAGCGTCGGCTGGAAGTCTTTTGATAAAGCCGAAAATATACCGCAAATCTCAAAAAACGTGATAAACATTATGAGTACAGCTACTGCCTGGGATCTGATAACCAGAGGCAATGCATACTATATGTCGAACGGCTATATAAGCTGCGGCTGGTTCTTCCTGAAAGCTACCTACGAGCTGGTTGACAGGCTTGTCAAAGAAAAGCGTGTATATGGGGTGCTCCGTGAGGGTAAGGTGGCCTCGGTAATGATACTTACAGAGAATTCCCATATGGATGGAGGGCTGAACATCGGCTTCATAGATGGGGATATGGCACCTATGAAAGAACTGGTGGAATTTGCCGGGTATCAGGCTTCGAAGCTGGGAATGCAATACTGCGAGGTAATGGCGCCTATAGATGAAAGGCTTATAGGTGTTCTTGAATTATGCGGTTATGAGTTTTTAAGCGAAAAATACAGAGAAGTAAATGTGTTTGTATACAGAAAAAAATTAATTGAATAGGAGGGCATAGCATGTATTTTGCAGAAGAAGGAAAGGGTAATACTGAAAGGGTGGTGGAGCTGGTTATAAAGGCCGCCCGGGAGAATAACATAAGTAATATTGTAGTAGCTTCCAATACCGGAGCTACTGCGGATCTTTTTGTTGATGCCGGATTGGATATAACCTGCGTGACCCATGTAAATGGCTTCGGCCTGCCCGGTACAAACGAGATGGATATAAAAGACAGAGAGCAGCTTACTGCAAAAGGGGCCAAGGTACTTACAACGACCCATGTACTTTCAGGGGCTGAAAGATGCTTAAGCTCAAAATTCGGAGGAATAAACCCTGTTGAGATAATTGCCAATTCCCTGAGAATGTTTGGCCAAGGAGTCAAGGTCTGCGTTGAGATATCCGTAATGGCACTTGATGCAGGGCTGATACCCTACGGCCAAAGTATCATTGCAGTTGCAGGTACCGAAAGAGGGGCTGATACTGCGGTGATCATAAAGCCTGCCCATGCAAAGGATATCCTGAACACAAGGATACAGGAGATAATATGCAAGCCGAGATGAACCGGGCAATGGGCAATGGAATAAGCGGGGCTACGAAGCCTCGCTGAACCTATCGCCTATAAGCATTGCCGGAAATAAACATCAATTGTAATATTAAAGTATGCCCTTTGACTAAACAAAGTAAATATTGGGAATACTCCATAGATGAAAATCATTTATGGAGGTTTTTTTTATGAAGAATATAGAGTTAAATGCTAATAATAGGGTAGATCACGGAAACAGGCAGTCCAGGAAGCTTAGAAAAGAACACCGTATTCCGGCGGTGCTCTATCAGAAGGGCTCTAATGGAAGACTGCTTAATGTAGATGAGGATGAGCTCAGAAATATGATAGCCAAAAATGGAGAAAACGTAATAGTCAAGCTGAGAGTGGACGGCTTGGAGATTCCGGCAGTTATGAAGGAGGTACAAAGGGATCACCTGAATGATCACCTGATACACGTGGATTTTCAGCCTGTAACGCTCCATGATATAATCCATGCCGAGGTGCCTATACTGGTAATAAACGGTGAGAAGATTGAAAAGAACGGCTGGGTGATAAACAAGCAGATGACTGAGCTGGAAATAGAGGGTGAGGTAGAAAAGATACCGCCGGCAATAACGGTAGATGCGTCAAAGTATAAGGTAGGGCAGGTATTGAGGGTGTCCGATATTGAAATATCCAAGGAGCTTTCTGTGGTGAATGAGGGCAATGAAGTCATCTTTTCCATACTGCCTACCAAGGACCAGCCCATAGACCTGGTATTCGACAGGGTGGAGCCGGAGCTGGTTACTGCCGAAAAAAAGGATAAAAAAGAGGAAAAATAAAAGTAGCTGCGGGAAGCAGCTATTTTCATGCGCACTTTACTATAATAAACCTGCTTGTTTAAGCAGGTTTATTATAGTAATATTAAATTGTGCGATATTGGAAAGCTTCCTTTCAGGCTCAGACTGTCTGTGATGAAGCGGTAAGGCTTTTAACAATTTAAAACTTGGAGGTAGTAGAGGATGAATTACAAAGCTGATATAGGTGTTTTTGGTGGCTCAGGCTTTTATTCCTTTTTGGAGGATGTAGAGGAGATCGAGATAGAAACTCCGTATGGAAGCACAAGCGAAAAGCTTTCACTTGCAAAAGTCGGAGACAAGACGGTTGCTTTTCTGCCACGCCATGGAAAGCAGCATTCATATCCTCCCCATATGATACCGTACAGGGCCAATTTATATGCGATGAAAATGCTTGGTGTAAAGGCCATAATAGCTCCTACCGCATCGGGAAGCCTTCAGGCTTACATAAAGCCGGGAGAGTTTGTTGTATGCGATCAGTTTGTAGACAGGACCTGGGGCAGGAAGGATACCTACTTTGAAGGACCTGAGACAAAGCATGTAAGTGCCGCCGAGCCCTATGACGAAGAGCTGAGAAAGCTTGCAATCAAGGTATGCCAGGATACCGGGGTGAACGTACATAAGAAGGGCACCGTTGTGGTCATACAGGGACCGAGATTCTCTACAAAGTCGGAAAGCAGATGGTTCAGCAAAATGGGCTGGGAAGTGATCAATATGACTCAATATCCCGAATGCATCCTGGCTAAGGA
>JAEXXN010000074.1 GCA_023405875.1 Bacillota bacterium
CCGGGGCTTCCCCCCTCTCCGGAGGAACACCTGCCCGGCTGCAAATTCGCACCACGCTGCCCTTATAAAAAGCAGCAATGTGAAAATGTCCGGCCCGGCGCTTTTGTCCGGGGAGACAGAACGGTGAGGTGCTTTTTATATGCTTGAGGCTCAAAAAATTACAAAGACCTATAAAAGTGCCAGGAGCGGAGTGACCGTGAAGGTGCTCGACGATGTGAGCCTGTCGCTGCGCCCCGAGGAGACCCTTGGACTTATGGGGCCCAGCGGTTGTGGAAAGAGCACGCTTGCACGTATCCTTTTATGCCTCATTCCGTGTGACTCCGGCAGTGTGACTTACCGGGGGCAGAATATCACGCACCTTCGCTGGAAAGCACTTTTGCCGTACAGAAGGCGTGTTCAGATGATTTCACAGAGGCCGGAGTCGTTTTTTGACCCTTCCATGCTCCTGGGAAAGAGCATGGAGGAGCCGCTCAAGCTTTTTGGCCTGTATGACAAAAAGGCCTATGAGGAATCCCTTGGGCAGCTTATGGAACAGATCAAGCTGAGCAGAAGCCTGCTGGAACGATATCCGCATCAGGTCAGCGGAGGGGAGATACAGCGCCTTTCCATTTGCAGGGCGCTGCTTTTGAAGCCGGAGGTGCTGATTCTGGATGAGCCCACATCCATGCTGGACGTTTCCGTACAGGCGCAGATATTGCATCTGCTCCGTGAATTGAAGCAAAAACAGAGGTTGTCATATCTATTCATATCTCATGATCAGAGCGTCGTGGACTGGATGTCGGACCGTCGGCTGACAATGGATCGCGGGAGATTTGTTTGAAAAAACCTGATAACTGCAATCAGCCGTAAATACAGCCCGGAGGCGGAAAGTATAAATGCCTCTGGGCTGTCATGTTTATTAATGCTATAATAATGGAAATGCCGATCAGCATAACAGACATGAGGATATTAAGGAGAAGATCATATGAAAATATCGCGGGAATGTATTCATTGCCTTGCCAGACAAGCAGTGGAAATAGCGGAAGAAGCGACAAGAGACGCAGCAATGCAGGAGGAAATAATAAAGAGAGCCTTAAAAGAATTAGCAGATATGGACTTCAATGAAACCGCACCTGAAATAGCTTTCAGGATGCATCAGCATGCTAAAAAGATCACCGGCATTGATGATCCGTATGCAGGCTTGAAGGAACGGTACAATGAAATTGCCAGGGAGCTTTATGACAGGATCACTGCGGAAAAATGGATGGATACTGCGGAAGATAGCCTTGATATGGCTTGCAGGCTGGCTATTGCGGGAAATATCATAGATTTTTCAGTTGGGCTGGATATAAAGCCTTCCGATATAGTTAAGTCGGTAGAGGACAGCGTCAGGCGCGATATCTTCGGTACCGGAACGGCTGCCTTACGGGAAGCAATAGAAAGGTCGGATAATATCATGTACATAGCTGATAATTCCGGGGAAATCATATTTGATAAATTTTTGTTGGAGAAGCTCCCACGAAACAAAGTTACTTACGTGGTAAAAGGAGGTCCCATAGTCAACGACGCTACTATGCAGGATGCAATAAGCTCGGGTGTTGCAGACCTGGTCAGGGTCATTGACAATGGGCATTCCGCACAGGGAACCATTCTAAAGGACTGTTCAGACAAATTCAGGAGTGAATTCAATAAGGCGGACCTTATCATCAGTAAAGGACAGGCGAATTATGAAACCCTGAGCCATATCAAAGACAAGAATATTTTTTATTTAATGCGTGCAAAATGCAGCTCGGTTGCTTCTGCCATCGGCTGTAAACCAATGGACTATGTACTTACAAGCAATTAGATCAGGATTACTGCCAGCTACGGAAATTATTAGGCTGGTTATATTTATTTGACGGCATAAGGCAGCGGGGACGGTTGTTCTGCTTGAGAAAAGCAGAGGGTACCGTCCCCCTTTTTTGGCTCATATTGAAATACTGCCGGACCTGATACTGGACGGTGAGAAGAAAATAAGCAATAATATTTCTAAAGTTATGAAACGCTTTGGGATATTCACGGTCTTATTGGTAGGAGGTGAGAAAGTGACAGACTACGGAGAAATATATACGAAATACTTTTCCGATGTACATAGGTATATGCTGGCTTTAAGCAGAAACGAGGCTATAGCGGAAGAAGTCACACAGGAAACCTTTTTCAAAGCCATGCGGCATATCGATGAATTCAATGGAAGCTGTAAGCTATATGTATGGCTGTGCCAGATTGCCAAAAACACTTATATTTCGCTGTATCAAAAGCAAAAGCGAAGTATTCCGGGTGCAGAGCCGGATATTTCAGAAGCAGCCCTGGACCTGGAGAAGGATTATCTTGATAAGGAAGCTGTAAAGCGGCTGCATGTTTTGCTTCACAACCTGAATGAGCCCTATAAGGAAATTTTTACACTGAGGGTATTCGGAGAACTGCCATTTTCGCAGATCGGAGAGTTATTCGGGAAAACCGACAGCTGGGCAAGACTGATTTTTTACAGAGCCAAAAAACAGTTACAGGAGGAATTGAAATGAAGCTATCTTGCGAAATCATAAAGGATCTGCTGCCGCTGTATCACGACGGTGTTTGCAGTGACGAAAGCAAAACCGTTGTAGAAGAACATCTTGCCGGCTGTGAAGACTGCAAGGCTGAACTTCAATCAATGAACGGCGCGCTAACGGTTGATAATACGGAACACAACTTAAAGGAAGCAGAGGCGGTAAAGAAATTATCAAAGGAATGGAAAAAAGGGATGTTGAAATCCCTGCTGAAAGGTATTTTGATTACTGCTGCCATTGTTCTTATAATTTACTGCTTTGTCGGTATCAAAGTAGTCCGGTAATTACGGAAGCTATGGGGTCAGATCAGCAAGTGCCGGAAGCGCTGGGGACGGTTCTTTTTGCTTCTAAAATGGGTTTAGCTAAGCAAAAAGAACCGTCCCTATTGCTTCTAATCGGCGTTTTTGTCCAATTTGATATTCAATTTGTCCATTTTGTAATAAAGGGTCTGTCTCGGTATGCCTAATTTTTTTGCAGTCTTTGATATGTTGCAGTCATATTGCTTTAACGCGTTGATTATGACTTTTCTTTCAAATTGTTCAAGCTGAGCGTTCAAAGGTCCTGAATAAATAATTTCATCAGGTGTTGTATCAGAAGCATTATTTACGGAATGCCCATTATATTTTTTTGTATTTATATAGTCAGGCA
>JAEXXN010000086.1 GCA_023405875.1 Bacillota bacterium
GCTCCCTGCTGTTTCCTTCATCATTCCTTATCTCGGCTATCATATTCTGAACCTCAAGCAGTTCCTGCTGCCTTTGCTCCTCACTCATTTCCATGAATGTGATCTTGGGAATGTTCTCCTCTGAAAATACGGGGAATATCTCCTGGCTCAGGCATAGATAATATTCCAGGTTCTTGATGGTATAATTCAGTGCAGGAAGCCTGCTGCCGGCGCTTTTGTAATGGTGTATGAGCCTTGAATAAAGGATGCAGTCTCTCCTGTCGCCTTTGAGCTTTTTCTCCAGAAGCCTTGCTATCCTGGAATGAAGTATCCGTCTTTTTGACGTCGAAAGTTGTGAATATACAAATTCCCTGAGCTTCTGGTGTGTAAAGGCAAAGCCCACATTGCTGATACCGCCCTTTTCCTTCAGGATATGCTTCTCATCAAGCTCCTCAATTATATCCAGAAGCTCCAGCTCACTTTTTCCGCTGACCTCCAGAAGCTCCTCCAGGGTGACCATATCAAAAAACATAGAGGCGATGTTCAGTATTTTCATACCTTCCTCGGATACGCTCAGGAATCTGCTTTTTATAATATCCTGCATCTTGGGTGATATTGTATAAAGCATTTTATTTTGCTTCAGGTTGTTCAGGAACTCTACAATAAAAAAGGTATTCCCTTCTGTTTCCCTGTATATCGAGTCCCCCAGCTCACTGCCGGTATCAAGCTTAGGCATCATTGCACTTACAAATTCCAGAGTCTCTTCCCTGTTGAACCTGTTCAGCTCCTGTACCTGGAGCAAGCCCCTGACCTTTGAATCCACCATGAATTTTTCAATTTTTGCTCCATAGCTGGTTCTGGCAGATAATACAAAAATCAGACTTTTGTTTCTATTATCTTTGATTATTTCATTTATAAGGGATAAGCTCATGGTATCGATCCAATGTATATCCTCAAGAACGATCAGGAGCTTTTTCTTTTTTGCAACATGCTTGAATACATCGGCAATTGCTTTTTCTGCCGCCTGGTATTTCAGTATATCAATATTTTCTATGGAATTTTGCTCAACATATTCTTCCCTTATGGCAAAGGCAGGGAATATCTGGCTGACTATCCGCTGGATAACTGCAGGTATCTCGATATTCTCCTCCTCGATAACCCTGGAAAGTTGGTACAGTATATCGCTCCAGGGCTTCAGCATATAGGTTTCCTCTGCCTGGTAGCAGCCGGCCTTCAGCCTTATCAGCCTATTGTCTTCAATGGTCTTAAGGTGCCTGTTTATCAGGGCGGTTTTCCCCAAGCCCGCTTCGCCGAGTATCATTATGGATTTCCCTTTGTCCCCGCCGGTAAATCTGTAATAGTTATCCCTGAGAAGCTTCAATTCTTCGTCCCTTCCGTAAAAGAAACCCTCGGTCTCATTCCTGAAAACCGTTTGCCTTGCAGCTTTTTCCTTAACTATTTCCCCGAAAAGCTCGGTTGTCCTCTGGTCGGGTGCGATGGAAAGCTCTGTCTTAAGCAGCCGGGAAAGCCCGTTGAATACATCTATGCTTTTATCATACATGCCCATTTTTCTATATACATTCATCAATATCCTATAAGCCTTTTCATTGAATTCATCAACAACAATAAGGGTCTTGCAGAAAAGCTCAACCTCCTGAAGCTTCTTTTCTCTTATACATTTCCTTATCTGCTTATGGATCTTGTTGACATAGACATCCCTGTACTGATTCCTTGTATTGGAAAGCCATTTGTCAAAGCTTTCCGCATCCTTCACCAGAAAGCCCTCCAGGAATTCGCCGCTATATGCTTCTATCCCGCTGTGGTTTTCATTATTTATATACAGGTCAACATCACTGTTAAAGGTATATTCGGGGTTCAGCATTATTATTGCACGCTTCGGGGATACCAGCACATTATCGCCAAAGGTCTTGTTCACCATATACATTGCATTCCTGAGGCTCTTTTTGGCAATTTCCTCTTCAACAGAGCCCCACAGCATTTCTACCAGCGTATCTCTGAAGCACTGCTTCTTGATCAGTACATAATAAAAAAGAGCCTCTGCTTTTTTATAAGGAAATATTATCTTCTCATTATCCTTAAATATCTCCGGAGTACCAAAAAGCTTGCAGGTATAAATGCTCATAAGCTTAACCCCCATTCTGCTGGATATAATAATTATAACATAAATTGCGTTTATTGTAACTTAAAAACGTCAATAGAAAGTCGAAAATTCAATTTCCATTGACGTTTTTATTATTACCTTCCCAGATTATATACCGTTAAGCTTTTACCCGGGGAGTTGAGACCATATTTTCGGGTTATATCCAACAAAGCCTTTGCCGTATCCAGCACCGTAATAACGCTTATATTCTTCTCTATTGCCGCCCTTCTTATAATAAACCCATCCCGGTGTGAATCTCTGCCTTTTGTAGGGGTATCAATTACAATATCCGCTTTTCCATTTTTGATTTCATCCAGGATATTCGGTTTTTCCTCCTTCAGCTTCCTTACAGTCCTGACCTTCATTCCCGCAGCCTTCAATGCTTCTGCCGTTCCCCCGGTTGCAGTGAAGCTGTAGCCAAGTGCGGCAAATTCTTTTGCCAGGGGTATGAATTCAGCCTTGTCATTATCGCTTATGGTTGCCAATACGACCCCCCTATCCCTTTTCAAAAGCATTCCGGCTGCCATGAAGCCTTTATAAAGTGCTTCGTATACATCGGCACCAACACCCAGGACCTCTCCTGTGGACCTCATCTCCGGCCCCAGGGAAACCTCCACTCCCGGCAGCTTCTGTGTCGAAAACACCGGTACCTTCACCGAGACGATTTCCGGCTCCCTGTAGATTCCGGTTCCATAACCCAGCTCTTCCAGCTTTTCGCCCATTATTACCCTTGTTGCAAGCTCTACAATGGGCACACCGCTTATCTTGCTTATATAGGGGACAGTTCTGCTGGCCCTGGGGTTTACTTCAATAACATAAAGCCTGCCGTCAAATTCTATAAACTGAATATTTATTACTCCCTTTATACCTATATCCAATGCCAGCTTTCTTGTATAATCAAGTACCTTTGCTTTGATTTCATCCGAAATGCTCTGGGGAGGATATATGGATATGCTGTCCCCGGAATGTACTCCTGCCCGTTCAAGATGCTCCATTATTCCCGGTATCAGGACCTCTTCCCCGTCGCAGACGGCATCTACTTCGATTTCCTTTCCCATCAGATATTTATCTATGAGAACAGGATTCTTTTCATCCTTCCGGAATGCATTTTCAAGATAGTGCCTCAGCTCCTTACTGTCATGGGTTATCTCCATACCCTGTCCTCCCAGTACATAGGAGGGCCTGATAAGCACGGGATAACTCAGTTTTTCCGCCTCCTCCAGGCCTGAAGCCACATTCCATACAGCCATCCCCCTGGGTCTGCTGATATCGAGCTTTTCCAGCAGGGCATCAAATTTTTCCCGGTCCTCTGCCACATCTATTTGCTCTGAGCTGGTCCCAAGTATCCTTATATTCTTTTTTCTGAGAAATCTGGCCAGCTTTATAGCCGTCTGCCCCCCAAAC
>JAEXXN010000099.1 GCA_023405875.1 Bacillota bacterium
ACAAGCTCTGAGGAAATATTTATCTGTCAGGGCTATATGTTTGAGGATACCAGAAAATTCATGAAGCAGCAGGGATATAATTATTTCAATTCCAAAATTGAAGAACCCCTTCAATCACTTATAGAAAAAACCTTTGAGAACTATACAATTTCCCTGGGCTTGCCAAAGGATTTCATAACCTATACAAAATACCCCTTCCATTTTCATAGACTGCTTAAATGGGTATATGCCGATTATGACAATCGTATAAGGCTTTGCAAGACCGGCTGGAAAAGCTGGCATAAATACTGCAATATAGCTGTAGAGGTGTATTATGACAAGCTGCTGAAAAGCAACTTCATCTGTCTCAAATGCGGCAAGAAAATTCCGGATAATTCCAGCGTAAAGGTAATAAAGTTCTTCTCAAACAGGACCAATTATGTATATGTGCATAAGCGCTGCCGAATATGAGCAGAAAAATGCGACATAGAAAAGCGGAATGGTTTAGAACCATTCCCTACAGCCTATGTCTAACAATTTGAACATTGTAGGGAACGGTTCGCAACCGTTCCGCATGTCACATCCTTCTACTTAGCTACGCCTAATTTTATCCCTCATATACGATTTTACCGTCCATAACGGTCAGAGTTACCCTGGCATTTTTTATATCCTCGGGAGCGATTTCATAAATATTCCTGTCCACCACTACCATATCGGCATACTTCCCAGGCTCAAGAGAGCCCTTTTCATTCTCTTCAAAGGAGGGGTATGCTGCGTTGATTGTGAACAGCCTGACCGCCTGATCTACCGTCAGCTTTTCCTGGGGCAGCCAGCCCTCCCCGGGCATACCCTTGCTGTTTTTTCTCGTTACGGCGTAGTAGATGTTCTCCAGTATACTGAAGCTTTCTACAGGGCAATCGGAGCCTCCGGAAGTCTTTATGCCCATATCGGCCATGGTTTTCCAGGCATAGGCCTTTTCCAGGCGCTGCTTGCCTACTCTGTCCTCTGCAATATCCATGTCGGAGCCGACAAATACCGGCTGTATATATGCCAGAATATCTCCAGCCTGCATTTTTTCAAGTATTTCAGTATTGGTGAACTGAGCATGCACTATGCCGTGCCTGTTTGGATTGCCCTGATGCTTTTCATTCAGCCGGTTTATAAGGTCGGCAGTTATTTCTATCGATCTGTCGCCTATACCGTGTACGGCAATCTGCATGCCTTCCGAATCTGCCATATCGAAAAATTTTCCAAGCATATTTTCGTCGAATACCTGGTAGCCGCTTGTTCCGGGATCGTCGGAGTAAGGCTCCTTCATCAGGGCTGTTCTGGCTCCCAGGGAGCCGTCCGCCAGGAGCTTCAAGGGTCCCAGCCTGAAAATACTGCTTCCCTGTCCGGTGCGATAGCCCTTTTTGAGAAAGTCTTCAAAAACACTGATGCCATTGAACATACACTGCTCATAGGTCCTTACAGTCAATCTTCCCTTCTTTTCCAGGGACTTGTACGCTTCAAGTATATTTTCCCAGTCATCCTCGGGCAGCGCAAGGAAATCTGCGGTATGTACCCCTGTAATGCCTTCTTTGTTCAGATTCTTTTGCCCCAATACTATAAACTCCTCTATTTCTTCCTGTGACAGGCTGTCCAGCAGTCCGGTATAAATAAAGGCGGCAGACTCTCTCAGGATTCCGTTCTCGGTATCTATATACTGCATGAGCCCCTTAGCTTCTTCCATAGCAAGTATCTTCTCCAGGGCAAGGGAGTTTACGGCAGCCATATGTCCGCAGACCCTGCTGTAAAGCAAAGGGTATTCTGTAGATATCTTATCCAGGTCCTTTCTGGTGATAAATCTGCCGTCATCGGTAAACTTTCTCTGGTCCCAGCCTCTGCCCAAAATCCAGCCCAAGGTCGTTCCATTCCTTCTGAGGAATTCCCTTCCTGTTTCTATTATTTCCGCAACAGAGCAGCAATCGGTGAGCTTTACATGGCTTTCTGCCAGTGCATAATCCATAACATGGAGATGTGTATCCACAAAGCCCGGAAGCACAAGCTGTCCCTTCAGGTCTGTTTTTCTCACTGCCTCAAGCTCCGCTGCCTCGCGGTTGCTGCCGACAAAGGCTATTTTGTTGTCCTTCAGACCGATAGCTTCTGCCACAGTACCTGATTTATCAATGGTGTGTACAATACCGTTATAAAAAACCATATCAAGCATATTCATTCCTCCTGTAAAAAACATTATAAATCAATTTCCTGCAAAGCTCAGGAACTAAATTAAAAGAACAGAGCATAGTAAAAACAGCCATATGATAGAAAACCTCCTAAAACATGGCTGCTTACCTTTAATATTTTATACCGGATAGGTTTTATCCGTCTTATCCACCAGATTGCTGTCTATGGCATATTTCCTTGCCTGCCTATCCTTGAAGAATTTAAGCGCCACCTGAGGGAATACTGCATAGCTGAGAACATCCTCTTCCTGCTCATAATATTCCTTCATTTCCTGCTTCAGGGACTCAAGCTGAGGCTCCAGCAGGTCTGCCGGTCGGCAGGTTATGACCTCTTCATCTCCAATTATTTTCTTCTTTATTTCCTCGGAAATGGGAACGCTTGACTTTCCGTACTTGCCTTTGACGTAATCCTTTATTTCATTTGGTATCATCTTATATCTGCTGCCTGATACAACATTGAAAACAGCCTGGGTCCCTACAAATTGGCTTGAAGGAGTTACAAGCGGCGGATAGCCGAGGTCTTCCCTGACCCTTGGAACCTCTTTCAATACCTCGTCGTACTTATCCATTGCATTGGCCTGCTTAAGCTGCGACATGAGATTGGAAAGCATTCCTCCCGGTACCTGGTAGGAAAGTACATTGGTATCAACATTGAATACATTTGGATTCAGCACTCCGCTGGCTATATATTTTTCCTTGATCTTCTTGAAATGCTCTGCAATTTCACAAAGCAGTTCAAGATCAAGGCCTGTATCGAATTCAGTTCCCTTCAGGGTTGCAACCATTGGTTCTGTAGGCGGCTGTGAGGTACCTAATCCAAAGGGGGACAGCGCTGTATCTATTACATCTACACCTGCTTCTATTGCTTTCAGATAGGTCATATCGGTCATTCCGCTGGTAAAATGAGTATGAAGCTGTATCGGTATGCTGATATGCTCCTTCAATGCTTTGATAAGGTCATAGCCGTAATATGGAGTGAGTATTCCCGACATGTCCTTTATACAGAGGGAATCACAGCCCATATCCTGAACCTTTCTTGCAAGCTCCACATAAAGCTCAATATTGTGAACAGGACTTATGGTATAAACTACAGTGCCCTGTGCATGTCCGCCATATTTCTTGGTAGCCTTTACTGCAGTTTCAATGTTTCTTAAATCGTTAAGGGCATCAAATATTCTTACTATGTCTATACCGTTTTTTATTGACAGTCTTACAAATTCATCAACGACATCGTCTGCATAGTTCTTGTATCCGAGAATATTCTGACCTCTCAGGAGCATCTGGAGCTTTGTATTTTTAAGCTTTGACTTGATAGTCCTCAGTCTTTCCCACGGGTCCTCATCAAGAAATCTCAGACATGTATCAAAGGTAGCCCCTCCCCACATTTCCAGAGAGTTATAACCTACCTTGTCCATCATCTCAATTACCGGAAGCATTTCTTCCGTTTTCATTCTGGTTGCAATAAGAGACTGATGTCCGTCTCTCAGTACCGTTTCAGTAATCTTTACTTTTGCCACCGCGATCAACCTCCTCAATAATCCCACATATATTGCATATATTCTGAAATGCTTTAGTTATTCTATATATAACATATTTAATAATAAAAATACATATAAAATACGAAATAAAGCCAAATTATGCTACTTTTGCGAACAGGGCTTGAAATAACCCTCTATAGGCACCATGTAATATCCACAGGCCTCAGATGCTCCCAAGACTGCCCTTGCCCTGTCGGCCGGAGCTTCGCAGCCTGTCTCCCTGAAGCCCAGTGCTTTCAGAAAATCAGGACATATTCCCGGCGCATAAACCTCTTCGACACCATTATGGTCTGCAATGTTCAGCAGCGCCTTGGTTATAGCGGTTCCCAACCCGTTTCTCCGGCTTCCTTCACTTACTGCGATCCAGTTTATGAAGCCCTCACCGCCCTTTGCTGCCAGGCAGCCGCAGCCGCACCTGGTATTATTGTCCTCACAGATAAGGAAGCCTTCAATATTTGACAGCAGCTTTCCCTGGCTGATTCCACACTCTCCAATAAGCTTAAGTACAAAGTCTATGTCCTCCGGCTTGATCCTTCTTATTTGAAACATTCATATACCCCCTGCATCCTTCAGATAATCTACTTCTGTTTTGTCAAGATAACGCCATTGGCCGGGCTTCAAGGAGCCAAGCCCCAATTCGCC
>JAEXXN010000122.1 GCA_023405875.1 Bacillota bacterium
CCATAGTTGTCGCTTCTCCAGCTTGTCCACACTGCCGCCGCGGCAGCGTCATTCCCGGCATGAGGCATTGCGCTCATGCTGGCAGCTATTTTCCTTCCATTATACTTTATAAGGACCGGCCTTTTTGACCAGCTAAAGCTTCCGCCCCATATGGCTTTCATTTTTTTTGTATCCTCGGCAGTCAAGGTTTCGCAGTCTGCATGGTTTGCTCCTGTGGTACGCCTGGCAAAAAAAGATTTTCCGGTATTAAAATCCACCACCTCGAAGTCGGCGCCGACAGGTATTACATACTGTGCTTCGGTCCACCAATCCAGCGCCTCACCGTACTGCGGCCCCGGAGTGCTTTTCACAGGCACGTTGTGTACGGGTATCTTCAATATATCACCGATATTGATCGGTGATGATTCTTTCAGGTTATTGGCTTTCAACAGCTCTGCCAGTGTTATTCCCTGCTTGTTCGCAATGCTCCAGTAATTATCTCCTTTTACTACTGTATAGCTTTTATATGTTATGTATGGCTTGGTGCCTGGTGTTGTTCCGGCGCTGCCGGCGGGTATTTTTATCTGCTGTCCTATATTCAGATAGGATTTTTCATTTGCCTCGTTAAGACTTAACAGTGTGTTGATATTGACCCCGAATTTCTGACTCACTTTCCAGTAGGTATCTCCTGAGACTACAGTGTACATCGTGTATTGAGGCACCACCAGCTTCTGTCCTACGTTCAGCACCGTGCTCTGAGTCGCATTATTTGCCGCCATCAGGTTTGTTATCGGTATATTCAGCTTCTGGCTGATTTTCCAGTAGGTGTCGCCGCTCTGTACCGTATAGGTCGAACTCAGTGCATATATGCCTGTGCTGCTTCCGATTATTATTCCTGTACTGAGAATTCCGGTTATCAATAATTTTCTCAAAAACATTATTTTTTTTACCTCCCACCATAATTTATACTCCAATGCTTTTTATTGTATGGTTTACATAATATAGTTCGCCATAAACTTAGAAAACCATTTATGTAAATACTGGCGGTATATCCACAGCCTGTCTGAAGTATAAATGACTCCATAGGACGCCAGGAGCAGGATCGGGTTAAATGGGAATATAAAAGAGGAACGGTTTAGAACCGTTCCCTACGTATGCTCCATTCCTGTGGGTGGATTTCGAGGTTACAAACTAAGAATAGTAGGCATTGGAATGCTGTGAAATATACTACTAAATCTCTTCGTGTTCCTCAGGCCTTTTGCCGTAATTTTTAAAGCGCTCTACCATTCTCAGCATTTCATCCTCAGGCAGGATCACCGGTTTCCCCATACAGCTTGCCCGGTAATACAAACCGCAGCAGAACTCAATTTCTTCAGCAGTATTAAATGCCGACTTCATGTCTGCTCCTCCGGCAATCAGTCCATGGTTTGCAAGCAATACGGCATATCTGTCCTTCATAGCCTCAAATGCGTTCCGGGCAAGCTCTACCGTCCCGTAGGTCGCATATTTGGCACATCTGACATCTGTTCCGGCCAGAGCAACAAGGTAATCAATTGCAGGGAGAGAGATATTTAAACATGCTATTGTTGTGGCATAAGCCGAATGGGCATGTACCAATGCGTTAATATCGGTACGGTATTTATAGAATATCCTGTGCATGTCGCATTCGCTGGAAGGAACCATATCCCCGTCAACGATCCTGCCGGTCTGAATATCCAGTATAATAACATCCTCAGGCCTGATCTCAAAATAGTCAATGCCGCTGGGCGTCAATGCCATCAGTCCCTTTTCCCTGTTGCAAATGCTCAGATTACCGCCGGTTCCTTTTGTAAGCCCATGTGTAACCAGCAGCTTGCCATGTTTAACTATTTCTTCTCTTTCAGCTTTCATTATCATAAATTTTTTATCTCCTTTATGTTGAGTATTGATAATATGTGTATTTACACTTTGATACCTTCATTTGTTCGGCATTATTCCGGGTGTGCGTATATTACTTCAACGCCTTTTTTCTCAAACCTTTCAAGACACTCGGTCTGCTTCATTGTCATTAACTCCGGAGAATCTGTG
The DNA here is from genome assembly GCA_023405875.1 of Bacillota bacterium. Taxonomy (GTDB): domain Bacteria; phylum Bacillota; class Clostridia; order Lutisporales; family Lutisporaceae; genus BRH-c25. The sequence goes on from JAEXXN010000122.1 coordinate 2,047, forward strand.
ATGATGTGGGATATTCCGGTATAGTCACAAACCATAAAGGAAGATACTTCGCCGATTTTGGTGTGGTCTGCCAGAACAAACACTTCGTTGGATCTTCTTATCAGGCTTTTTTTGGTTTCCGGCTCCTCCATCGTCACATCGGTAAGGCCCTGTTCAAAGGATAAGGCTTTTGAGGATATAAAGCATTTGCTCAGGTTTAAATATCGTTCCAATTCAGTGACCAACGGCCCTATCATAGTTAATGATGCCTTTCGCAGCATTCCGCCCAGCATAATGACATTAACGGTAGTTGAACTGGAAAATTGCAAGGCAACGCTGATACTGTTTGTTACAACCGTTATATTCATATCGCTAAGATATCCGCACATATGCAAAATGGTAGTGCCTGCATCCATACCTATAACGTCGCCTTCTTTTACATAGGATGCGGCTTTTTTGGCTATTGCATTTTTACTGGCCATATTGATCTTGAACCGTTCTTCAATAGTAAGGTCTGTTGGTATTACAAGCACCTCTTCCGGCTTTTCCAGGTCATTATCCGTCTTAACTACCCCTCTATATATCCGGGAAACCTCACCGCTCTTTTTCAAATATTCAATGTCCCTGTGAATCGTCATATATGACACGTCAAACTGCCGGCTGAGCTGGTTGATATCGACACAATCCTGCCTTTTCAATATTTCAAGTATTTCCCGTCTTCTTACATAAGGTAACTGCTTCATAATCTCATCTCCCAAATAACAGAGTGTAAGCTATAACACATCAGCAGAAAATTTTTCGGTTGTAGAAAAAACAGCTTTTGCTTCGTTATAATGAAAAGTGAACAAGAAAACCCTGTCAATTCATTGGTGAAAGCTTCCACACGTTCCACAAAAACCTCATAATTCAACATTTGCTATCACATTTCCACACTATAGGATAAAACAACTGAAAGCAGCATCAAATCATTGCAATTTATGAGATTGAAACAGTATGGCCCAACAATTCAATATAACCTGCCGGAAGTATAAAACTTTGTTTTACCGTTGTTAACAACTTTTTATAACATATTTTAACATATATTAACATTCATACACTTTGTTGTCAATGAATTTATATAAAGCTTATCCTCAATGCCCACATTATGTAAATCCGAAAAGAGCTGTTTCCAGGCAAACCACCCCTGTTTTCTCATTATATCCCCCTGCCCGCATCCTGTACAGCACTATATTGCCAATAGCAAAAGCACATGTTCAGCTTGTTGTGAAACAAGTATGCCCATGTGCCTCTGCCTCGTTATGTTAACGTCAACCCCACTTTGAAGCTACATCCCAGCTTAATGTATGCCGTTCAGCATAGCTTACAGACCTTGGTTGCATCCAAGTCCTTTGAATTTCAATTTGTCATATTCGTTTAATGCCTTGTCCAGCATGGTGCTGGCTTTTAATATTTCCGGATCCAACAGTTGGTCCTTTGTTTGAAGCACGCTCGATAGCTTGTCTCTTAATAGTTCAATATCGTATAGTACCATATTAATATCCGCCATACCGCTTCACCTCTTAACAGATTTGAGTCTGATGCCGCAGTTCAAATTAATCCACATTTTTTACAGTGCGAATAAATGATATTAATAGCTGTCTGAGTATAAATAATATGAATTGGACCCTATTATGTTTTTTAGAACAAACCTTCAATGGCTTCCGCAGCTGCCGGCTTGCTGTAATAATAGCCCTGAACCATATTGCAGTCGTTCCTTATCAGAAAATCAAGCTGCTCCCTTGTCTCTACCCCCTCTGCAGTTAATTCAAGCTTCAGGCTGTTTGCCATAGATATAATGGCTTTAACGATTTTTTTCTTATTTTCATTTTCATTTATTTTGTTTATAAAGGATTTATCGATCTTGAGCTTGGCAATATCAAGCCTGCTAAGCTGGCCCAAGGAGGAATAGCCTGTCCCAAAATCATCTATGGCTATCTTTATCCCTAATTCATTTATTTTGTTGATTGTCTCAATGATCTTATCATAGTTCTTGGTAAATACCGTTTCAGTTATCTCCAACTGCAAATATCCAGGAGCCAGTCCGGAATTCTCCAGTGCCTTTTTTACCACTTCACAGAAATTCTGCTGTTCCAGCTGAATTATTGATACATTGACCGATATGAATATCGGCCTGTAGCCTTTATCCTGCCACGCCTTATTCTGCATACACGCTTCATTCAATACCCATTCACCCATGGACTCCATGAAGCCGTTCTTTTCCGCTACAGGAATGAACTTTAACGGCGGAATTATCTCCGACCCGTTAAAATTCCATCTTAACAAAGCTTCTGCACCGACTATCTTATTTTCTGCAACATCAAATATCGGCTGATACTCCAGAAAAAGCTCATTATTTGCCAATGCATTTCTCAGGTTATTCTTAATTTTGAAGTACTCCCTTACTTCCTCATCCAAGGCTGCTTCAAACATTGTGATCTTTTTACTTTTGCTCTCCTTCGACCTGTACATAGCAATATCCGCATTTCTGATCAGGACGGTGGAATCCGGACCGTCCTCCGGATACCTGGCAATCCCCAGGCTGGCAGTCAAATGCAGTTTAACGTTATCTACAATAAACGGCTTGTTCGTCTCCTCCAGGATCCTGTTGGCGATATTTACAAGCTCATAGCTATCTTTGATATGGGGCAGCATCACAATGAACTCATCCCCGCCGAATCTTGCCGGTATGTCACACTCTCTTATACTGGCCCTTAACCTGCCGGCAAACTCTTTCAGAACCTTATCCCCTTCCAGATGCCCCAGAGTATCGTTGATCTCCTTAAAATCATCCAGGTCCAAAAATATGATCGCAAGATCATGGTAATGCTCTGTGATATTTTCCCTTTTTGATATTTCATCGTTAAGCTTGCTTATGAAATAACCCCTGTTGAATAACTCAGTAAGACTATCCTTACTGGTAAGCGTCTCTATCTTGCTTTCCTTTTCCTTCACATTGCTCAAGTCTGAGTAAATACCATAGACCCCTATCTGCCCGCCATTTGACATTATGGGATACCCCAGGAAGGATACGTCTATAAGCTTCCCGTCCTTCCTTTTGCGCAGCGTTTCCCTCCTCACAAATTCTCCCCTGGTAATACTATCCCTGAAATAAGCCGATTCATCGTAAAATTCCTCTGCACACAGTACCTTGGTTATATTCTGACCCTTTATTTCTTCGGCACTGTATTGATATATCCGTTCAAAGCTCTCGTTTATACTGATGACCCTGAATTCATTGTCAAGCACTACAATCGCTTCGGGGGAGTTCTCATACAGATCTTTGAAATAGCTTTCCTGCTGCTTCATTTTGTGTTCCATTTCCCTTTTGTCCTGTACATCATGTATTATAGAAAACAGAAGTGAGCTGTAATCAGGTGACAATGGGGCGCTATAAACCTCAACCTCCCTTACCTCGCCGCCGGACAGCCTGTGTTTGAATCTGAAATACTTCCTGCTCTCTGTCTTTGCATTTTCCATCTCTCTGAACAATTCTTGCTGATCCAGAGTATTTATCTCCGCAATATTCAACTGCAGAAGCTCTTCCATATCATACCCATAGTAACTGCAGGCAGCAATATTCCCGTCCATTATCGCTCCTGTCTCACTGTCGATAATGAGCATCGGGGTATGGCTATTGTTGAAAATGCTGTCATATATGTTTCTGCTTTTGATTTCCGCAGTATCACTGTCCTTTTGCTTATGAATCCTTTTTGCTGCCGCTTTCATACCCGCTCCTCCAGTCCGGCAATATGCCGATCATAATGTGTTTACTAATACTATAACGTATTTGTGTAAAAATATTGACGGATTTTGTAAAAATATTGTAAAAAAGGTATTTATTAAATAATTATTTTTGATTAAGTAAGATTATGTTTTGCAATTCCAAAAAAGGAAAAAAGGCTCTATCTTGAAGCCTTTTTTCCTTTTACTATGTGATACGACATGAGGCACTCTCTGAACCGTAAATATTCGAGCTTAAGCTTTCCAAGCAGCTTTTCTACCTGAAGAAAGTCTTGATTCTTGCAGCATACCATTATCTCGCTCAATACCTTATTGACTGAATCAGCCTGAAAATGGGATATGCTGCCCTTAAACCTATGTATATGCTTGCTCAGCTTTTCCGGGTCCTTTTCCTTGATACAGTCTTCTATCCCTCCGAATAATTCTTCTTCATACTCACTGCTTACGACTTCATCGATGATGTCGTCAAGTAATTCATAATCTCCTTCAAATCTTTCAATAAGCGACTCCAGGCAAACCGCTGCAGAATTATGCCGGCTCTTCAATACCCCTGCGATTGCGCTGAATATCTGATCTCTTCCGCAGGGTTTGGCTATACAATAGTCTATCCCGGCCTTCAGATAATTTTCCCTGTCCTCTTCCTGGGCAGCGGCTGTTATAGCAATGATCGGAGTATAGCTGCCAAGGGCCGCTTCTCTTTTTCTGATCAGCACTGCCGCTTCATACCCATTCATATCCGGCATATATATATCCATCAATATTACATCGAACAACCGCCTCTCAAGTATTTGCAGCGCTTCCTTCCCGCTCTCTGCTACGGTGACATTGCATTTGCCTTTTTCCAGGATGCTCTTCAGGATCTTCTGGTTGACGCTCTCATCCTCCACAACAAGAACATTCAGCTCAGGCTGAGCTCCCTGGCCCAGCTCCCGGGCTTCCTCCGCATCCATCGCAGGATTATCCTCAAGCCCGCTGATGCCGAAGGGTACTTCAAAGGAAAAAGCACTGCCCCTGTCAATTTCGGAGCTGACAACAATATCACTGCCCATAAGCTTTACAAGCTTGCTGGAAATCGACAGACCCAGGCCCGCACCCCCATGCCTTCTATTTCTTATCGTTTCCAGCTGGTAAAAATCCTCAAATATCCGCTGGATTTTATCCTCCGGGATTCCTATTCCCGTGTCGCTTATGCGGAAAGCAATGCTTATATTGTGGTCATCCCTTCCGGTCATTTTTACATAAATATCAATGTGTCCCATCTCGGTGAACTTTACTGCATTTGACAACAGATTGAACAATACCTGGTTCAGTTTGTCAGGGTCTCCAAGCAAGAAATCCGGTATTTCCGGGTCAATGGCACAATTGACATCAAGCCCTTTTCTCCCTGCCTGGAGCTCATAATATCTTGCCGCATTATTCACAAGCTGCCTGATGCTGAACCTGACAGCCCTGAGCTCCAGCTTTCCCGCCTCGATTTTGGATATGTCCAGTACATCGTTGATAACCGCAGACAGCCGGTTTGACGAATACCTCAGAAGCTGAAAATACTCCTTCTGCTCTTCAGAAAGCAGGGTATCCTCCATGAGTTCGATTATACCCACTATCCCATTCATAGGAGTCCGTATCTCATGAGTCATATTTGCTATGAACTGTGTTTTGAACCTGCTTGCTTCTTCCGCTTTGAGCTTTGCATTCTCCAGTTCCTCTATATACATCTGTATCCTTCTCTCCTGCTCCCTCCTTTCCGCCTTTATTCTGCTCAGGTCGGAATATATGCCGTAGACGCCTATCTGTTCTCCGTCAAACCTTATGGGATATCCGAGGAAGGATACGTCTATAAGCTCACCGTCTTTTCTCCTCCTCTGAATTTCCTTTCTTACGAATTCTCCACGGTTTATACTATCCTTAAAATAGGTGGATTCGTCATAAAGCCTCTCATCACAAAGTATATCCGTTATATTACGGTCCTTTATTTCACTGATGCCGTATTGGAATATCCTTTCAAAGCTGCTGTTGGCGCTAATGATCCGGAAGCCGTTATCAAGCATTACTATCGCTTCGGGTGAATTCTCAAAAAGACTTTTGAAATAGCTTTCCTGCAACAGTATCTTATGCTCCATTTCCCTCTTGTAATGAACATCATGGATTATTGAAAACAGCAAGGACTCATCTGCACTCACAATCGGGCCGCTATAAACCTCCACCCCTCTCAGCTCGCCGCTGGACAGCCTGTGTGTAAACCTGAAATATTTCCTGTTTTCTTTCTTTGCCCTTTGCATTTCATTGAATATTTCCTGCTGGCCCAATATGTTTATATCGGCAATGTTAAGCCCCCGGAGCTTGTCCCTGGTATAACCGTAATAATTGCACGCTGCCGGGTTGCCATCCCTGATGCCGCCTGTATCGCTATCAATTATCAGCATGGGAGTATGGCTGTTGTTGAATATACTATCATATCCGTTTTGCTCTTTCATACCTTCCCCTCCTGTTTATTTTTATTAAGCTGACTATATGTCAATACTTTGTTATTCCAGTAAAATTTTGTTATAATTTATATAAATATCACCATTTTTATTAAATTTTATATGAGAAGGGTGAAGCTTTTATGAAGAACATATTAGTGGTCGAAGATGACCCAATCACGCTGAAAATACTTTGTGCAGCAATAGAAAAGCATGGTTTTTCCATTATTAAAGCAACAAACGGCAATGATGCCTTGTTGTATTTAAAAAAATATGAAATACACGCAATCATTCTGGACCTGAACCTCCCGGATATAAGCGGGCTGGAAATATTGAAGCATGTAAGGAACCATCCCGTACTTAATTCCATCGCAGCTATAATTGTTACCCAGAACGATGATAAGCTGGAAGCAATCCTCAGCCTTGAAATGGGTGCTGACGACTATATAACAAAGCCTTTTCATCAAAGGGAGCTTATTGCCAGGCTGAATACAGTGCTTCGCAGAACGTTCCAGTCCGCCTCATCTCTGAACTCCAGCCTTATTTTGGGCGATGTACATATCGATATGAAAAAAAGGACAGTTGAGAAGGATGGCAAAATTATCGACCTATCCTTCAAAGAATTTGAAACCCTTGTACTTCTTGCTTCAAATGCCGGTGAAGTATTATCAAGGGAAACCATTATGAATGCCATAGGCGGAGAGGGGTACAATCCCGAAACACGGACCGTCGACATGCATATAGCATCTATAAGAAAAAAGCTTGAGGATAACGCAGGTGTAAGAAAATATATTGACACAGTCAGCGGTGTAGGCTACCGCTTCAGAATGTAGCCCATTATTTATTGCAGGCAGAGCTTAATTGTTTCCTCTGCAATCAAGCGCTTTTATCCGCTACCTGGTATTCAGGCTTGTGCCCGCATGATTTCATAAAGCTTGCGGGCGGTGTTGACATTTCTCACGGTCATTGATTTATATAAGGTACTGCCTGCAAGCTTCATCAACCCGCTTCTGGTAACATTTTCTTTAGCTACAGACCATAGGACGGCTCCCGGAGTATACATGGCCGTATCTATCCCGGGTTTGATCACTAATCCGGCAAGTAATGTCTCTCTGTCAATTTCATCCTCTAAAAACAGTACATCGCATTTCATAGTCTCATCATTCCTCCAGGACTCCGGCAGAATTTCCATCATACGGTCAAAATCCCTTGTATCCCGGATCAAAACCTTTATATTAAGCTGAAAATCCTCATAAACGGCTTTTTCTATGAGCGTTGCCAACTCGGTCTTAGTATGTCTTGTGTCCCTAAAAATCACATTCCCGGAGTTGATATATGTGACTACAGCTTCCATGCCCGCCTGCTCAAAGGTTCTTTTCAGCAGCTTCATGTCAATTTTGTTGTTTCCCCCGACATTTATCCCGCGCAGTAAAGCAACATAAACCATTTCCCTCTCCCCCATATCCTTCGTTTATCAACAAGAGAATGACGCAACATTGCAGAAGGGTACGCCAAACTCAGGCAGAACCAAAACAAGGAACCTGCCCCCCTGTCCCTCTTGACTTTAATTATATAAAATTTTCATAGAGTTTACAATAAAGCTAAAAAGGGGTTGTCGTACACGTAGGAGGATGTGACATATCTGAAGTTTGTAACCTCGAAATCCACCAATAGAAGTGAAGCATACGTAGGGAACGGTTCTAAACCGTTCCGCTTTCCTATGTCGCATCCCTCTTATATTACGACGGAGATTAGCAAAACCGGGACAAGGAACCTGTCTCCCTGTCCCGGTTTATATTATTTTATCTGCTTTTAAGGTATCTGTCTATCATCGCCGCAGCCTCTTCACGGGTAATGAAGCTCTTGGGCCGGAAGGTATCGTCTCCATAGCCGCTTAGAACTCCCATGTCTGCAAGTATGTCCAGGTAGCTTATCGCGTATTTGGCCACCTGGCTCCTGTCGTTGAAATAGACTCCCTTGGGCCTTATTGAATCTCCCAGCATTCTTCCGAGAATGGCACAAGCTTCCTCACGGGTTATTTTGTCATTTGGCCCAAACAGCCTTCTGTCCCCTGCAAGCCTTCCGTTTACCCAGCCGTTGTCAAAGGCTGCCTTTATGTGGGCTGCGGCCCAGTCGGGTATATCCCTCCTGTCCGCAAAGGGCGGCGGGGTGCTATCGGCTCCGGCAGCTCCTGCTCCTAGGCCCGAGGAAAGCATTTTTACGAACTCGGCCCTTGTTATATGGGCGTCGGGCTTGAAGTAATACTTTTCTCCCAGCCTCACCTCTTCCGCTATATTCCTGTGAACCAGCGAATAAATAGGAACCCTTGACCATCTCGTAAGGTCTATGTCCTCAAGCAGCCTCAGGTTGCTGTTTTCCAGCACGGCATATTTGCTGAAGCTGGAGAGCGTGACCGTGATGTTTTCCGACCCGCTGTCGGAAATACCGCCTATATAGTCCCATCTGCCCTGCTGCTCATCAAGCC
>JAEXXN010000098.1 GCA_023405875.1 Bacillota bacterium
AAGTCGTTGTAACAGTAATCTCCGTCGTTTTAACCGCTTATGGCTTCGCAAGGTTTAAATTCCCAGGCAAAAAAATTCTTTTCGGTATATTGATAGCAACTTTGTTTTTACCCCAGATAGTTACCAGAATACCTATGTATTTATTTTGGAATAAGCTGAGTATGCTGGATAGATTTGCACCTTTGGTGATTCCTTCGGCCTTTGCTGTTGATGCATTTTTCGTATTCATGCTTATTCAGTTTATGAGAGGTATACCCAGGGAGCTGGACGAGGCTGCAACCATCGACGGCTGTGGGCCCTTCAGGATACTGATAGAAATTATCATACCGATACTGAAGCCGGCCATCATATCTGTGGCGTTATTCCAATTCATGTGGACCATGAATGATTTTATGGGTCCATTGATCTATATATCCAGTGTCGAAAAGTACCCTGTATCTATTGCATTGAAGATGGCGATGGATACTACCTCCGGAACCTTTGACTGGAACCAGATCATAGCGATGTCAATAATCGCTTTGATACCTTCCATCGGCTTGTTCCTGTTCGCGCAGAAGTATTTTGTGGAGGGGATATCCACCAGCGGGATAAAAGGATAAGAAATACGATGGAGTGATAAGGATGGCTAAATTAAATATTATTTCAACAACTTCAAGGACGATATCACTGGAAATTGAAAACAAGGAATGCTTTTATACAAAAAATAAAATGTATCTATATATAAATGGGGCTAATTCGGGTGAGATAGGTACAAATGTTTTTGTAATAAAGGGCTTAAAGGCAGATAACAAATACGCTGTTTACATTGAGGACAGTGTTACAGGAGAAACGAGCGATGAAATCACCATAATGACCAAAAGTGAGACTATGGTTGCTAATATAAAGGATTTCGGAGCAAAAGGCGATGCTGTAAATGATGATACAGCTTCGATCCAGGCAGCCATAGCGGCCTGCCGGCAAGGGGGGCGGGTATTCTTTCCGGAAGGAACATACCTGGTATCCCCTATATTTTTAAAGAGCTATATTACTATAGAGCTTGGCAAAAATGCCAAATTACTCGGAAATAAGGAGAGAGAAAAATATCCTGTACTGCCGGGGCTTATTTCATCGGATAAAACCGGCGAGGAGCTTTACCTGGCATCCTGGGAGGGAGAGGCAGCAGATTGCTTTGCCAGCCTTATAACCGGTATTGGCGTGAAAAACGTCAATATCATCGGTGAGGGTATTATAGACGGAAATGCGGATTACGATAATTGGTGGCATGACGTAAAGAACAAGAGGATTGCATGGCGCCCCAGAACTGTTTTCCTGAACAAATGCGAAAACATTCTGATTGAGGGGATATCCATAAAGAATTCCCCCTCCTGGACATTGCATTCTTTGATGTGTCAAAACGTGAAGGTCATTGGTGTAAACATTGAGAATCCCAAGGATGCACCCAACACTGACGGGTTTGACCCGGAATCCTGCAGCGATGTATTGGTATTGGGAACAAGGTTTTCTGTAGGGGATGACTGCATCGCAATAAAGTCCGGTAAATTCAGCACAAGCAGGAAGTATCCCTTCCCGTCTGAAGATATTTATATCAGAAATTGCCTTATGGAGTTTGGTCATGGAGCAGTGGTAATTGGGAGCGAGATGTCCGGCGGTGTCAGAAATGTGCATGTTGAAGGCTGCATGTTCAACAGCACTGACAGGGGAATAAGGATAAAAACGAGAAGAGGCAGGGGCGATACCGGAGTAATTGATGAAATACATGCTTCAAATTTGATCATGAACAGGGTAAAGACGCCTTTTACAGTCAATTGCTTTTATTTCTGCGATGCAGACGGAAAAACAGAGTATGTGTGGAGCAAGGAAAAACTGCCGGTAGATGAAAGGACCCCGTATGTAGGGAATATATATATCAAGGATATCATTTGCACAGATACACAGGTAGCGGCGGGATTCGCATATGGCTTGCCGGAGAGGAAGATTGAAAAGCTGGTCATGGAAAATATCCATATAAGCTTTGCTGATGCCGCAGAAGCGGATTATCCTGAAATGCTGAGCTTTGTAGAGCCCATGTGCAGGAGAGGCTTCTACTTTAATAATATAAAGCGGCTGGTGTTTAAGAATGTTAAGCTGGAAAATACAACAGGTATTCCTGTTGTAAAAGTAGACATAGACAGTGAAGAGATATCATAGGAGGATAAATCATGAATATAAGGTATGCCAATAATCCCAAGGACTCAAAATTTTATACGACGGACGAGTTAAGAGAAAATTATCTGGTGGAGAAAATATTTGTACCGGGAGAGCTTAACCTGACATACAGTCATGTAGACAGGATTATATTCGGAGGAGCTGTTCCCGTAGGAGGGTCAATAGGCCTTGATGCAGGCAGGGAGTTGGGTGTACAGTACTTCCTTGAAAGAAGGGAATTAGGAGTAATCAACCTTGGCGGTACAGGTACGGTTACCCTGGATGGAGAGGAATATAAGCTTGAAAACCGTGACGGATTGTATGTAGGAGCAGGAATCAAAGCCGTAAAATTCGGTTCAGCTGATAATGAAAACCCTGCCAAATTCTATATAAACAGCGCACCGGCACATATCTCTTATCCGACGGTAAAGATAGAGATCAGTAAGGCGAACCCCGTCAAGCTGGGCAGTCTTGAGACTTCAAACAAGCGGACAATATACCAGTATGTGCACCCTAATGTCTGCAAGAGCTGTCAGCTGCTCATGGGAATGACCATCCTGGAACCGGGCTGTGTGTGGAATACCATACCATGTCATACTCATGACAGGCGTATGGAAGTATACTTCTATTTTAATATGGATAGTAACAGCAGAGTGTTCCACATTATGGGGGAACCGGGAGAAACAAGGCATCTGGTAGTGGCAAACGAACAGGCCGTGATTTCTCCAAGCTGGTCGATCCACTCCGGTGTGGGTACCGGCAGCTATACGTTCATTTGGGGTATGGCAGGAGAAAATCAGGTATTCGACGATATGGATGCCATAAAAACAGTTGATTTGAGATAGTTTTGGAGAGGGGGCAAGATAATGGAATTTACATTGAAAGATTTTTCTATGGACTTCTTTTTTTTAAAAGGTAAGATTGCCGTTATTACCGGGGGGAATACCGGCCTTGGATTGGGATATGCGGTTGCTTTTGCCAAAGCAGGAGCAGATCTGTTTATAACGACTCATAACGATAATTGGGACGAAACAAGACAGCTGGTGGAAGCTGAAGGCAGAAAGGTTGTGTTTTTCAAGGCGGATTTAACTGACAGGCTGCAATTGAAAAACGCAGTGAGTGAATGTATAAGGGCATATGGCAGAATCGATATATTGGTCAACAATGCCGGCACCATAAGAAGGGCGCCGCTGCTGGAGTATAAAGACGAAGACTGGGATGCGGTAATAGATGTAAACCTCAATGCCGTATATCGTTTGAGCCGTGAGGTCGCGGTCATTATGGCAAAGCAGGGAAGCGGCAAGATCATTAATATTGCGTCAATGCTTTCATTTCAGGGCGGAAAGTTTGTCCCTCCCTATACTGCAAGCAAGCATGGAGTAGTGGGGCTTACCAGAGCTTTTGCAAGCGAACTGGCACAGTACAATATACAGGTAAATGCAATAGCTCCGGGATATATTGAAACAGCAAACACGGCGCCTATAAGGGCAGATAGTAACAGGTACCGGGAGATAACCTCAAGGATACCGGAAGGAAGATGGGGACAGCCCTCTGATCTTATGGGAGCGGTAATATTTCTTGCAAGCCGCGCCTCGGACTATGTAAACGGACATGTGCTGGCTGTTGACGGAGGATGGCTTGTAAGATAAATGGGGAGGTGCCGGTATGAAAAAATTAAGTGAAAGCCTGTTAAAGAGCGGACTGGACTTCCCCGGGGATTTAAAAATAAGTAAGATAAAAGAAATACCCGAGAGAGTATTGCAGTTTGGAGAAGGCAACTTTCTGAGAGGCTTTGTCGATTGGATGATAAATGAAGCTAATGAAAAGGGCTTGTTCAATGGACGGGTAGCAGTAGTACAACCTCTCAGGCAAGGGCTTACAGAGGTGCTGAACAGTCAGGACGGTTTATACACACTGTATTTGAGAGGTATTCAGGATGGAAGGGTTGTTGAGGAAAAGAGTATAATCTCATCTATAAGCAGAGGCATAGACATTTTCTCGCAATTTGATGAATACTTAAAATGTGCAGAAAACCCTGAGCTGAGGTTTATAATTTCCAACACTACAGAGGCAGGCATAGTATATAACTCGAAGGATAGGCAGGGAGACAAGCCGCCGGCTTCTTTTCCGGGTAAACTGACCATTTTACTGAATAAGAGATTCAAGCATTTTGATGGTGATGCGGCAAAAGGGCTGGTTATCATGCCTTGTGAGCTTATAGACAGAAATGGTGATAACCTTAGGAATATAGTAATACAGCTTGCAAAGGAATGGGGACTGGGAAAGGAATTTATCAGTTGGCTTGAGAACTCAAACTACTTCCTTAACACCCTTGTCGACAGGATCGTAACAGGATACCCCAGCGATGAAGCGGAAAAAATCACAGAAGAACTCGGGTATAAGGATAGCCTTTTAGATACGGCTGAAATCTTCCATTTGTGGGTTATTGAAGGAGATAAAAGGTTTTCCGATGAACTTCCTCTCACCCATGCAGGCTTAAATGTAATATGGACAGACGACATGACCCCTTATAGGACAAGAAAGGTCAGAATACTGAACGGGGCTCATACAATGACCGTCCTGGCAGCATATCTCTATGGCTTGGACACTGTAACGGAATGCATGGAGGACGATTTAATAAGCGCATTTATGAAAAAGGGTATTTTTGAGGAGATAATTCCCACCCTTGACTTGCCGGAAAAGGAGCTCCTGGACTTTGCCGATGCCGTAAGTGAAAGGTTCAAAAATCCTTTTATCAAGCATTACCTGCTCAGCATATCCTTAAATTCTACATCCAAATACAAAACAAGAGTGCTTCCTTCCATATTGGAATATGTAAACCGAAAAGGGGAGCTGCCTGAAGCGCTCACTTTCTCAATGGCTGCGCTGATCGCATTTTACAGGGGCACCGAGCTGCGCGAAAATTCCCTCATAGGAAGCAGGCAGGCAAATGAATACAAAATAAATGATGAGCTTCCCGTGCTTGAGCTGTTCTCCAAGCTCTGGAGGGATTATGAGGCCGGTAAAAACGGCAGTGAAAGGCTGGTATCTGAAGTACTATCAAAAAAGGATATCTGGGGTGCCGACCTTAATGCTTTACCCGGTTTTACACTCGCTGTGGCTGACCACCTGTATAGAATAGCAGCTGGTGGCATGAAAGCTGCTTTAGAGGTCCTATTATGATTGATAACGGTAAGCTGCTCAGAATAAATGAAAAGGACAATGTGGCCGTTGCACTGGAGGATATAAAGAAAAATGAAATAATAACTTTTGACGGTATATCCCTTAAGGCCGGAGAAGCTGTCGACAGGGGCCATAAAATCGCTCTCAAGGATATAGCGGAGGGAGAGGATATCATAAAGTACGGATTCCCCATAGGTCATGCTATAAGCTCCATACTTGCAGGGGAGTACCTTCATACGCATAATATCAAGACCAACCTGAAAGGGCTTATGGATTACTCCTATTCACCTGTATCAAATGAAAAACCTGCCCTTCCGCCTTCAAAGTTCATGGGATATAAAAGAGAAAACGGTGATGTGGGCATACGAAATGAAATCTGGATAATAAACACTGTAGGCTGTGTGAACAAGACCGCAGAAATATTAGCTAAGGAAGCAAATAATAGATTTGCCGGTAAGACGGAGGGCATATTTGCATTCCCCCACCCCCACGGCTGTTCACAGCTGGGTGATGACCATCTGGCAACACAGAAGATACTGGCCGGTATGGTGAAGCATCCCAATGCTGCCGGAGTACTGGTAATCGGACTTGGGTGTGAAAATAACAATGTAGCGGAATTCAAAAAAGTGCTTGGTGATTATAGCCCTGACAGAGTTAAATTTCTTGTAACCCAGGAAGTAGAAGACGAAATAGACGAAGGGCTGAAGCTGATAGGTGAATTGGTTGAATATGCCGGGGCATTTAAAAGACAGGAATGCTCTGCGGATAAATTGGTTGTTGGCCTCAAATGCGGCGGATCTGATGCCTTTTCAGGTATTACGGCAAACCCCATGGTCGGGGAGTTTTCCAACCTGTTAATTGCGCAGGGAGGAACAAGCATACTGACGGAGGTTCCGGAAATGTTCGGCGCAGAGGCTATACTGATGAACCGGTGCATCAATGAAGAGGTCTTTCAAAAGACGGTACGTCTGATAAATGACTTCAAGGAATACTTCATGAAGCACAACCAGGAAATCTATGAAAATCCTTCACCGGGGAATAAAAAGGGAGGGATATCGACTCTCGAGGAAAAATCCCTCGGATGCACACAAAAAGGGGGCACCGGTAACGTTGTTGACATAGTGGATTATGGAGAAAGGGTAACAAAGCCTGGACTGAACCTCCTTGAAGGGCCTGGAAACGATATGGTAGCAGTAACTGCCTTGACAGCGGCAGGAGCACATATCCTTTTGTTTACTACAGGACGTGGGACGCCGCTGGGGGCGCCGGTACCAACAGTTAAAATATCGACCAGCTCTGAGCTTTATAGGAGAAAAAGAAATTGGATTGACTATAATTCCGGATCACTTCTTGAAGGAAACAATCTGGAGGAAGTAAAATTGGAGTTCTTCAATTTTGTATTAAAGGTTGCTTCAGGGGAGGTCCGGGCTAAAAATGAAGATAATGGGTACAGGGAAATCGCTATTTTTAAAGATGGTGTAACTCTATAGGATATGGGGAGATGTGATAAATGAATGAGGTGTTAAGAAAAATAAGCGGTATCGGAATTATACCGGTCATAAAGCTGGAGGATATAAACGATGCAGTACCACTTGCCAAGGCGCTTATCAATGGAGGAATACCCATTGCAGAAGTAACCTTTCGTGCTGCAGGAGCTGATAAGGCAATTAAGGCAATAAAGGAAGCATGCCCCCAAATGACGGTAGGCGCAGGCACAGTGCTGAATATTGACCAGGTAAAAGCTGCGGTCGAAGCTGGAGCACAGTTTGTGGTCAGCCCCGGCTTCAACCCCAAAACGGTAGATTATTGTAATAGTATAGGCATACCAATAACTCCGGGCTGCACAACCGCATCGGAAATTGAACAGGCGATAGAGTCGGGCCTGGAGGTCGTTAAGTTTTTTCCGGCAGAGCAAAGCGGGGGCCTGGATAAAATAAAGGCTCTTGCAGGTCCCTTTGGGAACCTTCGATTTATACCGACAGGGGGGATTGACCTTAAGAATCTTGCTGCATACCTGACCTTTGACAAAGTCATGGCATGCGGCGGCAGCTTCATGGTAAAAGAGGATTTCATAAAGAATAAGGAGTGGGATAAGATAACCGCATTGTCAAGACAGTCTGTTGATATCCTGCTGGGCTTTGAAATCGGACATGTAGGAATAAATGCGGCAGATGAAGAAGAAGCCCTGGCAGCAGCCAACCTGTTCGGCTCTTTATTCAACCTGCCGGTAAAGCTCGGCAACAGCTCTATATTTGCCGGTAGTGCAGTCGAAGTCATGAAGTCCCCATACCTTGGAAGAAACGGACATATAGGTATAAAGACGCACTCGGTTTTCAGAGCAAAGTGCCACCTGGAGAACAGGGGTATACGGTTCAATGAGGAAAGTGCAAAGTACGATGCTAAGGGTAAGCTGACTGCCATATATGTAGACCAGGAAATAGGCGGCTTTGCATTACATCTGATGCAGAAGTAGGAGGGAGAGGCAATGGGGAGAATAGTAACCTTCGGTGAGATAATGTTAAGACTTGCACCGCAAGGCTATCTTAGATTTTTTCAAAATGATGCTCTTGAAGCAACCTTTGGCGGGGGTGAGGCAAATGTTGCAGTGTCCCTTGCAAATTTCGGGCTTGATGCTGTTTATGTGACAAAGCTTCCCAAGAATGATATAGGACAAGCTGCAGTGAACTGCCTGCGATACTTTGGGGTAGACACTGCAAGGATAGTACGGGGTGGGGAAAGAGTCGGCATATATTATATTGAGAAAGGTGCATCACAGAGACCTTCAAAGGTCATATATGACAGAGCTTATTCAGCCATATCCATGGCAAAGGGAGAAGACTTCGACTGGGATGAAATTTTTGCCGGTGCAACCTGGTTCCACTTTACAGGAATCACACCGGCACTTGGTCAGAACGTTGCGGATATATGCCTTGAAGCTTGCAGAAAAGCAAAGGATAAAGGGATTACAATAAGCTGTGACTTAAACTTTCGCAAAAACCTCTGGACCAGTGAACAGGCAGGCAGGACAATGGGCACGCTAATGCCTTATGTCGATGTCTGCATAGCCAATGAAGAGGACGCAGAAAAGGTATTTGGCATAAAAGCAGCGGACACGGACATATCGGGCGGCAAGCTAAGCCATGAAGGCTATAAGGCTGTTGCAAAAGAGCTGTCTGACAGATTTGGGTGCAAATATGCAGCAATCACATTGCGAGGCTCAATATCTGCAAGTGATAATAACTGGGCGGCCATGCTGTATGACGGCAGTGACTATCATTTTTCAAAAAGCTACGCAATACACATTGTTGACAGAGTCGGTGGCGGCGACAGCTTCGGGGCCGGACTCATTTATGGCTTGACAACAAATATGAATGCCCGGGACAGCCTTGAATTTGCGGTGGCAGCAAGCTGCCTGAAGCATTCTGTTGAAGGTGATTTTAACAGGGTATCCGTCGCAGTAGTAAAAGCGCTTATGAG
>JAEXXN010000194.1 GCA_023405875.1 Bacillota bacterium
CCATCCAGGTTTCCTCTTTTCAACGCCGGTCAGAGGGATGTATACATAGTTTTTTTAAGCAATATGTTTAATTATATTGTCATTCCGGCGGCATTTTCCGAGTTCCTCCAGGTTTATAAACAGGGCGTTCAGGAGCCTGTCAGTTTTGAAAAGCTTTCCGGAGCCTTTGAAGCCGGTATGGCAGCCTATGCTTCACAAAACAAAGGGCTTAACAGCGGAGGGCTTGCTCGGAATATGCTTGAAAGAATGGCAAGAGAGGGCTTTATTCTTGATGTAAAAGCATATGGGACAGCAGCGGAAAAGCAGGGCAGGAAACCGTCATATTCTGATATGCACGAAAATTTTCCGAGGGCTTCAGGAAGGTATCCTTCCCCCGGGAGGCCTTTTGAATTCGGTACATTCCCATTTGCTATGGTGCTGAGCGCCTTGGTGGTGTAGTAAGCCGGAATGCACGCCCACAAAATTATTTGTATTCTCCCAGGACATGGTTAATTATATTAACGATGTCGGCATAGCATTCATTTATATAGAAATGTCCACCGTCAAACATATGAAGCTTACAATTTTGTGAGGTGTGCCGGTTCCATTCCGCAATTTCAGAAAAAGTTATATCATCCTGTTTTCCGTTAAGGACGGATATATCACAGCCCAGGTCAGCATTTTTGTGCTTGAAGGCATATGTCTCAACAGCTTTATAATCTGTACGCAGTATGGGCAGGAATATATCAAGCAGCTCAGGGTACTCCAGTATTTCAACAGGTGTTCCGCCTAAAGCGATTATTCTTTTTTTGAATGCATCGTCAGGCAGCTTATGGATAATTTCCTCTTGCCTGCCGATATGCGGCGCTCTTCTTCCCGAAAAAAAAGCATGTACCGGTTTTATTCCCTTCTGCTTAAAAAGCTTGAAACACAATTCATAAGCAATTATGCTTCCCATACTGTGGCCGAAAAAAGCAAAGGGGCAATCCAGCCTCTTTTCTATTGAGGAATAAGCATCATTTACTATTTCCTCCATACTGTCCTTAAGCCGTTCCTCCATCCTGGAGCCCCTTCCGGGTAATTCCACAGGGTAGAGCTCAATATTCTTATTCAAGTATCTGCGCCACCTGGCATATACTGTGGATGCCCCTCCGGCATAGGGAAAACAAAAGAGCTTGATTTTATCCACTGTAAAAACCTCCGATATCGTTGAAATGATTATATATCTGATTGCAGCTATATATTTGGATATCGCCGAAGATATTGCTTATTCCGCATACCGACAGCTTATAATTTCCGTCAACAGCATACTGCCTGAAATAATAGGTATCTGTGTCAACGGTACTTTTCAGTACTATACGATCCTCATACTTCAATATGGAGAAGGAATCCAAAGGAATGGACAGACCCTTGCCAAGGGCTTTTATATAGCTTTCCTTCAAGGTCCATAAGTCATAGAAATATTCCAGTTTTTTATCCTTGGCCGTATATTCCAGCGCTTTATTCTCTTCAACAGAAAAAAATTTTTCTGCAATATGCAAATCGATTGGCTTAATATGCTCAATATCAATACCCAGGGGTCTGGCGTCAATTGCACATACTATCCAGTTTTCTGAATGAGAAGCATTAAAGTGTATTGTGTTATTTGTCTTTAAACAAGGCTTACCGTAAGCATTGCAGTTAAATTCGATTTTATGGGGCGGTATATCCAGTCTGGTGCATATCATCAGTCTGGTCAGAATATCGGCAAGTAATGTTCTCATTGCATCTTCATATTTTACAAAGCGGCCTATCCTTATCTGCTTGTCCTTATCTACAGCCGGGAGCAGCCTGTTGAATTGAATTTTGTTCAGTCCTTCAGTACAATTGACAGCGCATATTTCTATCACTATTCAACACCTCAAATTCAGCGTTAAGCATATTCTATTCAGCACTTCGGGCTTTAAGGTTTTCCTTCACAGTCTCCTTATTCTCCATAAATACATATATTTCCTGCTATGGGCCGCGGTGAAGCGGAGCTTTTACATATGTCGATATATAGCGAATAGTGCGGTCAAAAAAATATGGGATTCAATACATATTTTGGAGGGTTTCGGGTTATTATGCAGAATAAAATATAAATAGGATAGTATGGAAACAAATACATATACTAGGAAGGTGTTGCTGTATTGGACAACAAAGCAGTAAGGTACGAAAACCTGATAGATTTGCTGGAATTCAACAGGAAACAGGATAAGGGAGTTATATTTATCAGCAGCAAGGAAGAGGACACCTTTATAAGCTACGATGAAATATACAAAGCTGCGGGCAGCATACTAGGAGGCATGCAGGACATAGGCATGAAGCCGGGGCAGGAGCTGGTATTCCAGATAGCTGACAATGAAGCTTTCATTTATATGTTCTGGGCATGTATCCTGGGCGGCATCATCCCTGTTCCGGTCACTCCGGGAGCTAATGAGGAGCACAGGAGCAAGCTCCGTAAAATATTCAGCATAATGAATGATCCTTACCTGATCACAGGAGAAGAAGCATATGAGAAATTAGATGACTATTTCCGCAAAAACAGTACCCTTGAAGAGTATGAAAAAATAAAAAGCAGAACGATATTCACCGAAGCTTTTTCAAGAAAAAGCGGTATCGGCAGGATACACCGGGCTGGAAGAGACGATACCGCATTTATACAGTTCTCCTCCGGTTCCAGCGGAGATCCCAAGGGAGTTGTACTGACCCATGAAAATCTCCTGACTAATCTGAACGCTATAATAATCAGTGCAGGCGTTGGTTCTGAGGATTCATCACTTGGGTGGATGCCCCTGACTCACGACCTGGGGCTTATCGGATTTCACCTTGCACCTTTATTTGCAGGTATAAACCAATATATCATGTCTACTGCATCCTTCATCACCCACCCTTTAAAGTGGATGGAAAAAGCACATCAATACAGGATCAGCCTATCGGCTTCACCAAATTTCGGTTACAAGCATTTTTTAAGCTTTTATAAGGAAGATGTCAAAAGAGCCTGGGAGCTTTCCTGTATAAAGCTGATAATAAACGGCGCAGAGCCGATCTCTGCAAGTCTGAGCAATGAGTTTTACAGCAGGCTGGCATCATACGGTTTGAAAAAAGAAGCGGCATTCCCTGTGTACGGAATGGCAGAAGCTTGTGTTGCCGTATCCTTTTCACGGCCGGGGGACGGCCTTATACCTGTACCCCTGGACAGGAAGCAGCTTAAGACCGGAAACCCTGTAAAAATCATTGAAAGCGCTGATGCCGGTGACGCTGTGGTTTTTGTGGACTTGGGCTATCCGGTTGAGGACTGTTTTATAAGGATATGTGACGATAAGGATGAGCTGCTGGATGAAAATATCATAGGCAATATCCAGATAAAAGGCAAAAATGTTACCTCGGGGTACTACAATAATCCCGAGGCAACCAAGACTGTTATAACTTCCGAAGGCTGGCTGAGGACCGGGGACCTGGGCTTTTTAAGAAACGGAAGGCTGGTGATGACCGGACGGAAGAAGGATATTATTTTTATCAATGGACAGAACTATTATCCCCATGATATCGAAAGAGCTGCGGAAGCCGCGGAGGGTGTCACGGCAGGGGCTGTGGCAGTATGCGGCGTATATGACGGAGCCCTTGAAAAAGAGAGGATCGCCGTATTTATACTATTTAAGAAAAGCTTAGAGGCCTT
>JAEXXN010000208.1 GCA_023405875.1 Bacillota bacterium
CATATGCAGGAAGTAAAATTGCAGGGGAAAACCTGGTGCTGTCCTACTGGTATACTTACAGGCTTCCTGTGGTTGTCGTCAGGCCCTTTAACACTTATGGACCCTTCCAGAAATCCGGAGGGGAAGGTGGAGTAATTGCTATTTTTATCAAGAACAGTATTGAGGGCAAGCCTCTGAAAATATACGGAGACGGGAAGCAGACCAGGGATTTCCTGTATGTTGAGGATTGCGCAGCGTTTATATCCAGAGCCGGATATTCCGACAAGACTGACGGGCATATAATAAATGCAGGAACAGGTCTGGATATATCCATTAATGATCTCGCTTCACAAATAGCAGGAGATAAATCAAAGATCGAACATGTTGCACACATACATCCACAGAGTGAAATAAACAAGCTTCTGTGTAATCCGGAAAAAGCCGGGGAACTTTTAGACTGGAAGCCTGTGACCGGCATAGATGGAGGTATTGTAAAAACAAGAGAATGGATACTTAAGGAATACTATGAGAAAGCTTTGCTTTGAAGCTTTCTTTCATTATTTTTTGCATATTGACGGTAGAACTATTAAGAAAATTGCCATTTATTACGATATATAATTATAGAATGGATTTAGCGAAAGGATTCAATATTTCCAATATTTATAAATTCCAGGGAGGGAGAAAAATGAAAATAAGCAACAGCCAGGTCAGCTCCAGTTACAACGGAGCTTCAAATGTAAGTCAAATAAGTCAGGTGCATGCACCACGGGAAAAAGCACCGACAGAGTCATTAGCTAAGGATATTGAGCAAAAATCTGATCAGAAATCCAGAGCAGAGGCAAATCCTGATGAGAAGCAGCTGATTGCTGCAATTGAGAAAACCAATAAGGCAATTGAGAGCACAATCTGCAGCTTTGAATATTCCATACATGAGCAGACAAAGCAGATAATGGTTAAAGTGGTAGATAAAGAGACTAAAGAAGTGATACGGGAATTTCCTCCGGAAAAGATACTGGATATGGTGGCAAAAATGTGGGAAGTTGCCGGAATTATGGTTGATGAGAGGAGGTAATTGATATGGCTACAAACGGTATTTCAAATGCTTTAAACAGCAGGTTAAGAATATCCGGACTATCATCGGGGATTGATATAGATACAATGGTAACACAGCTGCTTAGGGCTGAACAGGCAAAGATAGACAAGGCAAGACAGAGCAAAACGCTGCTTGAATGGAAAAGAGATGACTACCGATCTGTTATAAACTCCATAAGAGCGTTCAAGGACGAATATTTTGATATATTGAAGCCGGCTACCAATATGAGGTCTTCTTCTACATTCAGCGCATTCAAGACAACCTACAGCGGTGCTGCAACGTCAAGCTACCTTACGGCAACGGCAGGTTCGAGTGCGGCAGCAGGGTCCTTCAGGATAAGCAGTGTGCAGCTGGCACAGGCTGCAAAGGCAAACTCCTCAGGATCAGTCACAGGTAATATGACCGGAGCGGCAATCGCTGTTGGTACAACTATAAGCGCAGCAAATGACAATAACAAAATATCGGTTACCTTTAATGGAACAACAAAAGAAATAACAATGGCTGAAGGTCTTACTACCTCCACTGCCATGGCAGCAGATCTGAATTCTAAGCTTGCCTCCGCCTTCGGGGCAGGTAAGATCATAGTAGATGGTGATGGAGGTAACCTTACCTTCAACACATCCAGCACAAATGTCCTAAGCATAGGTAATGCGTATAACAGCGGCTACAACAAAATATTTGGAGCTGCCATAAGTTCACCTGTAACATTGGACAGCCAGAGCAACAAGTTTACAATATCCCTGAATGGTGCCGATCCCATTACTATTGAAGTAGCTCCGGGAACCTATGCCGATGCGGACGCACTGATGGCTGAAGTACAGGCGAAGATAAACGATATTCCCGGACTTAATGGAAATGTGAGAGTTTTGAATCAGAACAACAGGCTGGCTTTGAAAGCAATCGGCAGCACCGGGACAAGCTCAGGAACCTTGGCAGACACCGATGTTTCGGACGGTATAACTGTAGATTCGGGTAATAGTACCTTTGACGTTACAATAGATGGGGTAACAAAAAGCATTACCCTTGATGAAAAGACTTATACGAAGAATGAATTGCTTACTGCCGTACAGTCAAAGCTCAACTCTGCTTTTGGTTCAAACAAGGTAATGGTTAGTGTGGATGAAGCAACAGAAGAAATGAGGTTTGAAGGAATTTCCGATACCAATACCCTTTCTGCAGCCAGGAAGGAAAACGGCGGTATTGCGGCACTTGGCTTCGAGAGTGCAAATAAATCCAACAAATTGAACTTAAATGCAAAGCTTTCAGATATTTCTGAGTTCTTCGGCATCAATAAATTAGAATCCACTAATGCTGATGGCGATGAATATGAGTATGAGTTTTCTATAAATGGGAAGGAATTTCAGTTTAAAGCGTCTCAGACCTTAAGGGACGTCATGAATGCCGTAAACGGAGATTCTGAAGCCGGAGTCACAATGTCCTATGACCAGCTGAACGACAAGCTGGTAATCAAGTCTAAAAGTATGGGGGCAACAGCTGGAATAAAAATTGAGGACACGGTAGGTAATGGAAACCTTATGTCTGTATTGGGCTTTTCCGGTGTAGATGTTACCGGCACAGATGCAGTTGTTACC
>JAEXXN010000281.1 GCA_023405875.1 Bacillota bacterium
GTAGGGAACGGTTCTAAACCGTTCCGGTTGTTGCACATCATTACAATATTCCGAATTATTCCCTGAAAACTATTTTGTCCTCCATAGAATCGATTATGGCTAAGGATTCGATATTTATACCGGATTCCCGCAGCATGCTTCCACCCTTTTGGAAGCCTTTTTCTATTACAATTCCTGCACCGACCAGCTTTGCTTCAGCGGCATCGACGATTTCCTTCAAGCCCAATATAGCCTGGCCGTTAG
This sequence comes from Bacillota bacterium, assembly GCA_023405875.1. Taxonomy (GTDB): domain Bacteria; phylum Bacillota; class Clostridia; order Lutisporales; family Lutisporaceae; genus BRH-c25. Next base: position 244 of record JAEXXN010000281.1, read on the forward strand.
CCAGGAAATCGTCAAGAATCAGGATATTGTCTTCTTTGCCGATATATCTTTTTGATACGCGTATTTTGTAGTGCTTGGCCTTGGTGTAGGAGTATACGCTGCCTTCAAAGACTTCCTTATCCAGGTTCTTGGATTCTGTCTTTTTTGCAAAAACAACGGGCACATTGAAGTATTGGGCGGCAATAACTGCTATTGCAATACCGGAGGCTTCGACAGTCAGTATTTTGGTAATATTTTTGTCCTGGAACCTCCTTTTGAATTCTTTTCCTATTTCATTCAACAGGTCTATATCCAGCTGATGGTTTAAAAAACTATCCACCTTCAGTATATTTCCATCCAGGACCCTGCCGTCCTTTAATATCTTTTCCTTTAGAAGCTGCACGCTATCCCTCATTTCTTTCAAAATATAAAAAAATAAAAAAACCTGCAGAGCTTATCTACAGGCTGGAAAATCAGAAATATCCCAATAGCAAGCTATCAGGCATAGATCCTGATCGATCCCCCGTAGTCAGACTATTTACGGTAGTCTGGTAGAAACTTATGGACCATATCTCCATTATTATACGAGATTCTACAAGTTTTTCAAAAGTATAGCTTATTTTAACTTATATAATACTAAAAATCAAGCTCTGAAATAGCTTGCCCCTATAAGCATTTATTAACCAATACAGCGCCTGATACCTCCGGCCTGAGCAGTCTGTTGCAAATAAAAAGCTGCCCGTCGTGTCTGAAAGACATTATGGACAGCTTTTCTACAATCAGTATTTTATAAACTTGGAACCGGGTACACCACAGATACTGCATTTGTCCGGAACAAATTTTTCTATATTTCCGCACACAGGACATAGATAATAGAATACCTCTTCGGTGTTATCGAGGTTTTCCAGGGCTTCCTGGTACAATCTTGCATGTACCTCTTCAGCCTTCATTGCGAAGGTAAATGAGGCAATTGCGCCTTTATGCCCTTCCGCTTCCGCCTCTTTCAGAAAATCCGGGTACATGCTTTTGTACTCATGAGTCTCACCAAGTACAGCATCCTTCAGATTCTCAGCAGTTGTTCCTATTTTCTTTGCAACCTCAAAATGCTTAAGGGCATGGAGCGTTTCAGCATCAGAAGCTGCTTTGAAAAGCTTTGCAGCATTGATATTGCCGTCTGCCTCAGCTTTTTTAGAGTAAGCCAGGTACTTTCTGTTTGCCTGAGCTTCTCCGGCAAATGCTTCCATAAGATTTTCAAGAGTCTTTTGTTTTTCCATCTTTGTTTCCTCCGTTTTTCAATTATTTTGTGAGATAGTACTGTGTTACACAGTACTACTAATACCGGAATTATATCCTTTACTGTTCATCGGCATTGGGCTCTGAGACTCGCATATTCTCCCGGCTCATTGTTTTCAGGCTCAGCAGGTGTATGGTCACACCCGTTCCAATAGCAAAAAGAAGGATGGTAACGTGGGTTTTGCCTACGAGAAAGCTTGAGAGTATGAGCGTGGCCCATAAAAATACCAATGCTCCGGTTTTGGCACTTCTGGTAACTGCCTTGTAGGTCATGTAATTATAAATATAATTACCGAATACCCTATGGCCTATCAGCCAGCCATACAGCCTTTTTGAGCTCCTCAAATAACAAAAGGCCGCAAGGAGCAGAAAGGGTGTAGTGGGCAATATGGGAAGAAAAATGCCAATAGCGCCCAACACCAGTGAAATGGAGCCCAGAATAATGAAACCTATATTTTTAAGCGAATATTTCTTCATAATGTGCAGCCTTTCTTATCCACTTATATTTTTCGCGAAAAACCTTTTAAATATATAATTCGTATTTCGCGCAAATATTTCCTTATGTTATTATAGCACAAAATACCAGGTCAAAGGAAATGGAAGCATACGACGGCGGCGGTAATAATTACAATCCTGTTACATTATGCACAAAGCATTGACAGCAACAGGCCTGCTGTATAGAATGGTAATGTAGAAAATATATATTGTCATATTCAATAAAATCAGAGTGATGCTTATGCAAAACTCAGATTTCTATTGAAAATGGTTTTCGCAAAATATACAGGCGGAAGGGGTGTTTTCATATGTTGGTGATAAAATACGAGGTGAAGGACAACTGAATTTTAGATATTTAAGACAACCATAAGCCTGATAGGATCAAGAGGCACGATTTTGGTTATCGTGTTTTTTTATTGCCTTTTTTGGCGATCGAAATACCGTGGGTTGTTGTACCACGGTATTTTTCTGTATTTTTTTTAATAGAAGGAGAATTTAATGAGTAATAGAATATTAATAACAAGTGGGAAGAATTGGATAGAACATACTGCAATAGCGCAGTTCAATGCTGTTTCAGAGCTGCCCGGTGTGGTTAAGGCTGTCGGCCTGCCTGACCTTCATGCCGGCAAATCACCTGTTGGAGTTGCAATAGTGACCGAAGGAATCATTTACCCTCATATCATTGGCAATGATATCGGCTGCGGTATGGGGCTGTTTAAAACAGGAATCGACACCAGGAAGTTCAAAATGGACCGCTGGATAACAAAGCTCAATCACATCCGGGAGCTGGGAGACCTTGAAACAACAAACCCCTACGAAGAGCCAAGTCCCATATATGATCTGGGTACGATCGGTTCCGGGAACCATTTTACGGAGTTTCAGATATTGGAGAAGGTATTTGACGAGGACCAATTCAAAAAACTCGGAATTGACAAGACTGATCTGCTGCTGTTGGTCCACAGCGGCTCTCGGGGCTATGGGCAGAGTATACTGAGCAGCTTTGGAAGCTATAGCGGGTATGCTTCAGACAGCAATGAAGCAGGAGAATATATGAAAAAGCACGAGGATGCACTGCTGTGGGCGGAGCGTAACAGAAGGATAGTAGCGGATAAGCTTCTCGGATATCTGGGATATTCCTCACGGCTTGAAAAAGTGATCGACTGCAAGCATAATTTTCTGGAACAAAAAGGAGACCTGTTTTTCCACCGTAAAGGGGCGGTTTCGGCAGAGGTGGGAGCTGTGGTAATACCGGGCTCCAGGGGAAGCCTTACCTATGTCGTCACTCCGGCGGACAGGACAGAAAGCTCAGCAAATTCGCTGTCCCACGGAGCAGGCAGGAAGTGGGCCAGGAGCTTATGCAAATCCCGTATCCGGGATAAATATGACAGAGACACCATAAGAGAGACCAAGCTGAAAAGCCGTATAGTATGCCACGATACCGAGCTGCTTTACCAGGAGGCGCCGGAAGCCTATAAAAATATAGATGCCGTGATAGAGAGCCTGCTGGAATTTGGCCTGATAAGGCTTGTGGCTGCGCTGAAGCCGCTGCTGACATATAAGGGGTGATTCGATGCAATTACAGATAAGCTCGGGAAAAGGCCCTATTGAATGCGAGTTAGCGGTAGGCAAGCTTCTAAAGGTTCTCATGAGTGAAATAAATGGTGCAAGGATAGTGGAAGAAACAAAGGGCCGTTACGTTGACTGCTATAAATCGGTAGTATTATCGGCGGATGAGGATGTCAGCAGCCTTACGGGAACCATAAAGTGGGTCTCAAAAAGCCCTTTCAGACCAAAGCATAAACGTAAAAACTGGTTTGTTGCTGTAAGCGTGTTTGAAGAACAGCAGAGGGTCGATTTTTCCGATGAGTATGTCAGATTTGAGACCTTCCGGAGCGGAGGAAACGGAGGTCAGAATGTAAACAAGGTAGAAACAGGAGTCAGGGCTGTTCATGTACCTACAGGGCTCTCCGTTGTCTGCACCGAGGCCAGGACGCAGCTTATGAATAAAAAACTGGCCTTAAGCCGTTTAAGTGATATCATCTGCAAGCAGAACTCTGATGCGGAGCTGCTGGCGAAGCAGGTTATGTGGATACAGCATGAGCTCCTGGAACGGGGAAATCCGGTAAGGGTATATGAAGGACCGGAGTTTAAGAGAATAAAGTAGTATGGAGTATTTTTCAAGTCCCAAGGAACACTACAAGCAATAAACGCATTCAGGAGTATAAGATGAATTATATTGTTTTTGATCTGGAATTTAATCAGGCATGGGACTTTGATGAAAATCAAAGTCCCGGTAATCCCAGGTGCCCTTTTGAAATTATTCAGATAGGAGCTCTGAAATTGGATGAAAAGCTCCAGACGGTTGAAACCTTTGACAGGCTTGTAAAGCCGGAGCTGTATACCCGCTTGCATCCCTTCGTTGAACAGATTACCGCTATAACAATAGAAAGCTTGTCGGCTGCAAAGACCTTTAAGGAAATTTACAAGGAATTTGCCCAGTTCGTCAGCAGCGACAGCATACTGTGTGTCTGGGGTGTGGTGGATATGAAGGAGCTGATAAGGAACATAAAATATCATAAGCTGGATAAAGCTTTGTTTCCCAAAGAGTATATCAATATCCAGAAATATGCTTCCAGATTTCTCAGTTGTCCCAAGGGAACGAATATTGGCCTGCGTAATGCCGCGGAGCTGCTGAATATTCCCATTGGCGGCAGCTTCCATGATGCCTTTAATGACGCCTGCTATACGGCTGAAATATTCAGGCACATTTACAGCAGCAGGATGAAGCCTGCCGTGTATGTTGAAGATAAGGGGCCAAGGGTAAGAAGGCCTGTAAACAGATCAAAGGTTGATACCGACAAATTGATAAAGCAATTTGAAAAAATGTACGGCAGGCCAATGACAGAGGAGGAACAGGCAATAATAAAGCTGGCGTATATAATGGGAAAGACCAACCAGTTTCAATCCGTCTGAAAAGCAGAAAGAACCGTCCCCGTTGCTTGCCCAAGCAAAGGGGACGGTTCTTTTTGCTTTTTGTTTTAAGCCTTCAGCAAAACACTGATTCTTTCGGAACAAATCAACATTATTATGATATAGGACAGGACAAAAGCCGGTAAAAGCCCTATAGTTGTATGAGCAACAATCAAGCCCAGCAGGGGCGGCAGAAAAGTAGCGCCTGTGTAAGCAAGAGCCATCTGATACCCCATGATTGCCTGGGAGTTTTCTTTACCGAAGCGGGAAGGCGTTTCATGCAGCATGCATGGGAAAATCGGAGCACAGCCCAGTCCGATCATAATAAAGCCCATTAATGAAAAAAGGTCCGGCAAGGGCAGCAGCAGGAGAAATGCTCCCGCCAGTGTCGTGATTTGACCCATGCGTATCAGAAGCCGGTTATTGACCTTTAAGGTAATGAAGCCTGTTATCAGCCTGCCTACAGTAATTCCCCCGTAATATAAAGATACCCATTGTGCTGCCGTTGCTGCGGGCAGATCCTTGATGTTTACCAGAAACCTGCTCCCCCATCAGCCCATAGTAGATTCCACGCCGCAATAGAACAAAACAGAAGCAAGGGAAAGCCGGACGCCCTTAAT
>JAEXXN010000284.1 GCA_023405875.1 Bacillota bacterium
TCTCCCTCAGTCCCTATATAGCCTATTACGGTACCTACAGGAACGATATCCCTCTCCGCCTTCAGTGCTTTCAGGAAAAAGCCTGGGACCTTCGCTTCTATTTCCACGCAGGCCTTTGCTGTTTCAACTTCTACCAGGGGCTCTCCCAGCCTGACGTATTCCCCCGGTTTCTTATGCCATTTGACGATCAGGACTGTGTTGAACCGCTTGTCAATTTGCGGAACGACTATCTCAGTTGCCAATTCTCCCACTCCTTACTCTATATACTTGCTGCTGCCGCTGTTATGCAGCTCCTGGGAAATAAGTACCTCATGCAGCACGGGATGCAATCGGTCCTTTTTTCCCGACAAGCAGTATTGAAGCTGCAAGAATAATATTTAATACAATCATGATGTAAAATGCAGGGATATAGCTTCCGAACACGTCCAATATCCTTCCGTTAAGCGTCGCTCCAATCGCCATCGCCAGAGAGCTTGCCGTCATCATGTAGGAATATATAGCACTGTAATCCTTAGCCCCGAAAACATTCCTTACAATCAGCAGCACTTCAACTGTCAGCAAAGACATGGATACCCCCAAAACAAAGGTTCCTGCAAAGATCAGAAGCTGGCTGCTGTAGGACGCTATGAGCATGCCCAGCCCCAGAATTCCCAAAAACGCATAGACAAAGGTTGATTTTACAACACCGATTTTATCATTCAAATAGCCGAGTACCGGCTTGCCGACTATCAGCCCGAGGCTGGAGGCCGAAGCCACAAACCCCGATAAGTCAACTGCAATCCCTGTACTTACGGCAAAGCTCGCCGTATGATAGCACATACTGCCCACATATGAAATGCAAACAGTGGCTGCCATTACGATATAAAACAAAGGTGATTTTATCGCTTCTTTCGCAGTCACCCCTTCCGGCTCCGGCCCTGTTTGCAGCCGGGTATCAGCCCCTCGCTCAGCACCGTACGGCTCAAGACCTATATCGGACGGTTTTCCGGCCAGTACAAATATCAGCAGCGGCAGGACGATAACCGCCGCAAACGCTGCAAGAGCTATATAAGTATGCCTCCACCCTATGATTCCGATCAGGCTGGAACCGACAGGCTGAAAGATAATTGAGCCCACTCCAGAAAAAGTCATCGCAATGCCTATTGCAAAGCCTGCCCTGTCTTTGAACCAATTATTGATTATCAATGGAACAAACATGAAGATTGTAATACTTCCCGTGATACCGAAAATTACGCCTGCGGTATAATAATGGTAAACGGAGGTGAAGGTGGACATAGCCCCAAAGGTGATGCACTGTGCTGCTACAGTGACGCATATGAGCACCTTCAGGTTGAATTTTGTAATATAATTCCCTACAAAAGGCAATATAAAGACTCTCGTAAGCAAGCTTATTGTAAGGTAGAAGGATATATTGCTTATCCCTACTCCGAATTCTTTGCTTACAGGATTCAGGAATATGCCTGAGCAGTCGTATATAATACCTGTGGAGCCCAGGGTCAGAGCACTGCAGCAAAGGACTATCCACCAGGCATAGTGAATTTTTTTAACAGACATGTCTTCATCCCGCTTTCTGCAGTTTTGTAAAAACAAACCGTTTACAAAAGCTTTTCAAATAAATAATATACTCCTTTACGGTAATTCACCTGGCCAATCCTGCAATACTCCAATTTCTTACAGAGGCTTTGCAGTGCCGGATTCTTTGAAAATGCATCGAATCTTATGGATGTATACCCTTCATTCTTCAATTTTGCCTCTGCCAGCCCCACAGTCGTTTTTCCTATTCCCATATTCTGAACTCTGGGGTCAACACACAAACGCCTTATACATACCGGCTTTCCGTTCTTATCCTTCCAATCGGCTGCCGGATATTCCTTTTCCTGCTCCCCGGTTATTACAATAGAGGCTACAGGGGCATCATCCATTGTAAATACGTAAAGCTGCTGCTTGTCTATATCAGCCTGAACCGTACCGGCTGTCGGATACAGCTCATCCCATTGGTCTATCCCCTTGGCACGCATATTCAGAATTGCATTCGACAGTATTGCTGCAATAGCTTGGTAATCCTCCTGTTTTGCTTGCCTGAAGCATGTTTTCATCGATATACTCTCCTTTTTTCTTAGTTTGCAAGAGCTATAGTGCTCTGAATACACCAAAGCTCTTTTATTGGTGTATTCTGCAAGCAACAAAATGACCGGGCTTTATTTCCTTCAGGGAGGTGTCCTCTTCCGTACACTCCTTTTTCATGTTCGGACACCTTACTGCAAACCGGCAGCCGGGTTTGGGATTGATCGGACTGGTGACCTCGCCCTTTATAACCCTTTTAAGCTTATCCTCGGGCCTCAGGCTTGGTTTTGGTATCGCATTAAGCAGGGCCTGGGTATAGGGGTGCAGGGGGTCCTTAAACAGCTCCTTTGAAGGTGCCTTTTCTACGCACTGACCCAGATACATTACTGCGATTTCACTGCTTATATGCTTTACTACACTAAGGTCATGGGTGATAAACATATAGGTGAGCCCCCGGTTGTCCTGCAAATCCATCATAAGGTTCAATATTTGGGCTTGAATGGAAACATCCAGGGCGGATACCGGCTCATCACATACAATAAATTCAGGGTCCAGTGCAAGGGCCCTGGCCACGCCTATACGCTGCCTCCTTCCTCCGTCAAGCTCATGGGGATATGTATTTACAAACCGGTCCGCCAAACCAACGGTAGCCATCAATTCACTTACCTTCGCATCAATAGCCTTCTTGTCTGTGATCGTCCTGCAAACCTTGATCGGCTCGGTAATAATCTCGCTTACTGTCATACGGGGGTTCAGGGACGCATACGGGTCCTGAAAAATGATCTGTAATTTCTTTCTCATTTCATACATCTGATTTTTGTTATACTTTACAATATCCTCACCATTGTAAAGTATCTTTCCCCCTGTGGGCTCTATCAACCTCAATATAGTTCTGCCCAAGGTGGACTTACCGCACCCGGATTCGCCTACAACTCCTAAAGTCCGGCCTCTGTTTATAGTGAGGCTTACATTGTCAACGGCATGAAGATCGCCCTTCGTTGTCTTAAAATACTTTTTCAGATCAATTGTTTGTATCAGCGGTGTACTCATCAGTTATCACCCTTTCTGCCATCAGGAGCACCTTCACTCTTTCCGGAAAATAAATGACATTTAATGGTATGTGTTCCAAACTCAATCGGTTCCGGAGCCACAGACTTGCAGACCTCCATGCAATCAGGACATCTGTCCTTAAAGGGGCAGCCGGTTATTTGTATTGAAGGGTCCGGCATCATGCCGGGTATCGGATTAAGCCTGTCGGCATCCCTGGCCATATCGGGAATAGAGCCGAACAACCCGGCGGTATAGGGATGATGCTTATCATTCTCGAAAATATCTCTGACATCCCCAATCTCGATGATTTCTCCGGCATACATAATGGCGACTCTGTCGCAGGTTTGGGCAACGACCCCCAGGTCATGGGTTATCAAAAGCATTGATGTGTTGAGCTTTTCCTTCAGCTCCGACATCATTTCCAGGACCTGGGCCTGAATGGTCACATCCAATGCGGTCGTCGGTTCGTCCGCCAGTAAAAGCTCAGGCTCACAGGCCAAAGCAATGGCAATAACCACTCTTTGCTTCATTCCTCCCGAAAACTGATGGGGGTAGTCGTTCTTGCGGTCTGCACTGATTCCTACAAGCTGCAATATTTCATCCACACGATCAGATATCTGCTGCTTTGACATGTCTTCCCGGTGAAGCTCCAATACTTCTCCTATCTGCTCTCCGATTCTGAGTATCGGATTGAGGCTGGTCATTGGATCCTGAAATATCATGGAGATGCTTTCACCTCTTATAAGTCTCATATCTGCTTCTGTCGCTTTTATGAGGTCTATACCGCCCAGCTTTATAGTACCATCAGTAATAAATCCGATTTTTTGAGGCAACAGCTTTAAAATACTCAATGCAGTCGTGGTTTTGCCTGCTCCCGTCTCACCAACCAGCCCCAGGTTCTCCCCCCTGTTAATTGACAAATTCAGCCCGTTGACTGCATATATAGTGGCGTCATTGGTTCTGTACGTGACGCGCAGATTATTGATTTCCAGTAATTTATCTCCCATAATGAAGCCTCCTGTCAATTTATGAGTTTCGGATCAAGCGCGTCCCTCAGTCCGTCACCTATCAGATTCATTGCAATGACTGAAACCAGTATGGCAATCCCCGGTATGGTGCAAAGATGGGGATAATATCTCATCTGTGCTTTATTATCTGCAAGAATGGTTCCCCATTCCGGCTGCGGGGTCGGAACTCCAAGCCCTATAAAGCTCAGTGATGAAATGGTCAATACCGTGAGGGCCATAGTTATTGTTGCCTGTACAATAATGGGTCCAAGCACATTGGGCAGAACATGCTTGAAAATGATCCTCAGATCCCTTGTACCGCAAGCGCGGGCAGCTTCTATATACTCCTCTGTCTTTAAAGACAATACCGAAGAACGGACTATGCGCACAAACTTGGGGACTGTAGAAGCACTCATTGCGACAAGCAGGTTCATTACCCCCTGTCCCAAAGCGGCAATTATACATATTGCCATCAGGGTCTGGGGTATTGCCAGGAGTATGTCCATGAAACGCATTATAATGCTGTCGATCTTACCGCCGTAGTAGCCTGATACCGCACCTATCAATGCTCCGAATACCAGCGATATAATAATCGAACCCACCCCTAAGGACAGAGAATATCTCGCACCCCAGACGATCCTTGCGAACATGTCCCTGCCGTACTCGTCGGTTCCGAACCAGTGAACGCTGCTCATAGGCGCAAATCTTTCCTTCAGGCTCTGGTCTACAACCTTCTCATAGGGAACAATCAAAGGAGCAAATATCGCAATCAAAAACAATATGGCAAGAAGTACAAGTCCTGCAACAGCCATCTTGTTTTTCCTATACCGGACCCAAACTCCTTTTAGTTGACTTCTTTTTTTAGTTGGGTACATTACAGTAATATTTTCAGCCATTAGTTTGCGCCTCCCTTCACCGACCGGCTTTTGACCCTTACATACAGGGACCTCAATCTTGGGTCTATATAGGCATACAAAACATCAACAAAAAGATTTACAACACCTATGCAGGTGGCAACAAAGAGAATCGACCCCATTACCAGGGGAACATCCCTGCTTGTGACTGCATTGATAAGCAAGTACCCTACTCCATAGATGCCGAATACTTTTTCCGTAACAATAGCACCGCCCATAAGCAGGCCAAAATTCAGGCCGACCAGGGTAACTACCGGCAGCAATGCATTTCTCAGGGCATGCCTGTAAGTAACGATTCTCTCTGTAGCTCCTTTAGCTCTTGCAGTCCTGATATAATCCGAGCGGATAACCTCCAGCATTGTAGAACGTGTAGTCCTTACCAGCGCCGCCATCATACTCGCCATGCAGGTAACTGTAGGCAATATCCAATTCCATATTGTCCCGATGCCGTCTGTCGGAAAGGTTGCCGGGAACCACTTAAGCTTTACGGAAAATGCCAGCATAAGCATCAGCCCCAGCCAGAACAAGGGCATCGAGGTCAGAATAAGCATGGCTACCATACTGACATTGTCTATTATGCTATACTGCCTTACTGCTGAAACAATGCCGATGGGCAGTCCGATAACAAGCATGAGTCCAACTGATGAGAGCGCCAGTATCAGCGTTTTCGGGATTGTCCTTGCCAGTTCTGCTGATACCTGGGTATCATAGCTCCAGGATTTTCCCAGGTCTCCTGTAACTACACCCTTCATATAATTTAAATAGCGTGTCAGAAACGGATCGTTCAAGCCCAGCTCTTCTCTTTTCAATTCATAGGTCTGAGGGTCTGCTCCATTTCCTACAATATTCATTACAGGGTCCCCGGGCGTAAAGGATAAAATCGCAAATACTATGAATGATATGCCAATAATTATAGGAATCAGGATCAGGAGCCTTCGTATTATATATCGTAACATCACTACCTCCATATCTATAAGGATAGGGGTACCCTTTGATATCCCTATCCTTATTTAAGGAAAACCTGTAATTAAACTATTGCTATTCTCCCCAGGTCCAATCTTTAATGTTCCATGCGAATACGGGACTGGCCACTACACCTTTGACATTTTTATTTGCAGCTATTATTGAAACATAGTTGCAAAGGGGGATCATGAATAAATCATCGTGGAATATCTGCTGAACCTTTGCATAAATTTCTGTCCTCTTGGCAATATCAATTTCGCTTCTTGCCGAATCCAGCAGTCTGTCAAGCTCTTTATTGCTTACTGCGACATAGTTTCTCTTTTCACCTGAATAATAAAGAGGATACAATGCCTGGTCGGCATCGGGAACATATATGCATAAGTTCATAACGCCTATAGAGAAATTATGGGCTGCAACATCCGACCAGAAGGTATCGACTACCGTGACCTTGATATTTATGCCGATCTTGGCCAACTGGGCCTGGATGATCTCGCTGGGCTTTTTATATGTATTTGAACTGGTTGTTTTCATCTCAAGGGTAAAGCCATCCGGATATCCGGCTTCAGCCAGCAGTTGCTTTGCTTTCTCCATATCCTGCTCATAATCCTTTACCGCATCGGAATAACCGGTTGCACTTACAGGAATCGGAGAATGTAATACTCCGCCGACGCCGTCAGTGGTACCTATTGCGATTTCCTCCTTGTCAAGGGCATAGGCTATAGCCTGGCGGACTTTA
>JAEXXN010000306.1 GCA_023405875.1 Bacillota bacterium
CTTTTTATCCTGTTCCTTTTTTCCTTGATAAGCTTCCCCGTCGCAAAGCCTGCGGCTATAGCAAGGAGTACCTTCAGCCCCAGTATCATAAATGCGGTGCCGAGCATTCCTGGCTGGGCCCCGAGTATCACAAGCGCCTCATCGGAGCCTGATATGAATACCGCTACCAGCATCCCCAGGGTTATATGCCCGCTGCTGTAAAGCTTTGCAAAGGCCACGGATATTCCGCACTGGGGTATGGCCCCCAGAAGGGCTCCCCCAAAATAGCCGTAGCTTGAAAGGGATTCCTCCAGCTTCTCTCCCTTGCCCAGACGGTTGATAAGTACATCCGTCAGCAGGAATATGGCAAACATCACCGGAGCTGCCTTGATGGTATCCTTTATACTGTCTATCAATATTTCAACCAACTTAACAATCCTCCGCTCTTCACTTTAAACAGCTCTTTAAGCTCCGCCTCCTTAAGCCCCTTGCCGATAAGGCACAGCTTGCCGCTGGCCTTCAGCTTGCTCTCGCCTATAATAAACTGCCCGTTGGTATAGCTGAACTCCAGGTAGCAGCCCTGTCCCCGCAGGAAGCCCTTGCCCCTGATGACCTGCCCGTACCTGTCGCTGCCAAGCTGGCCCAGTACCTTCTCCAGCTCTTCGGCAGTGTATTTATTTGAGCTTTCTATTGCAAAGGTATCAAATTCATTTTCCCTGCAAGGCCTGTATTCGGCATGTATAAGGTCATGGAAGTCCCCGATGGCATCGCCCTTCAGAAGTCCATAAAATTCTTCCGCAGTCATGGCATTCCAGTCCGCGGTATGTATATCCGCCTTAAGGTTGAAGCCCCTCAGGGAGCTTGTGATCTCCTCCAGCTTCGGCTTATCGGCAAACTGGCTTTTGCTCAGGACCAGTGTCGAGGCATTGGCTATCTGGTCCTCAAAGAATTCCCCGAAAACCTCGCACTGCTCAAGGTAATTCAAGCTGTCGACCACGGTTATCAGGGAATTTATACTGCAGCTTTCCGCAAATTGCGGCCTTTTCAATATGTCGATAATATCGCTCAGGATACTGATGCCGGTAGGCTCTATTATTATCCGCTCCGGTTTGAAATCCGCGATGACCCTTGACAGCAGATTTACAAAATCCTTCTGCATAATACAGCAGATGCAGCCGCTGGCTATTTCATATACCTCAAAGCCGTCCCTCTCGATTATATCCCCGTCGATCCCTATTTCTCCGAACTCGTTTTCTATAAGGACTACCTTTTCATTTTCATAGGCCTTCAGCAGCTTCCTTATCAGCGTTGTCTTTCCTGAACCCAGGAAGCCGGATACAACATCAACCTTAATCACCAAATACACCTCTGCTTAAAAATTTAACTCATTTATAAAGCATTCCTGGAATTTCTCACTGGTGGAAAGCTCCAGGACAGTTATTTCGTCCTTCAAGCCCTCCATAGCCCTGAGCATCGAGCTGTTTATCAGTGCTATCCTGGCCCCCTCGACGGAGGAGTTGCCTACAAAGGTTATTTCCCCCTTGAAGCCCTTGGGGATCAGGCTGATATCCATAATGCTCCGGGAATTTATATGGTAACCGAAGGCCCCTGCTATTACAGCCTCTTCGACCTTATCCAGGGGCAGCTCCATATTCTCCAGGAGCAGCGCTATCCCTGCCGCTATCGCACCCTTTGCAAGCTGTACCTGCCTTATATCCTTCTGGCTTATATATATTTCGTCGGTTATATAAAAGCGTTTGTCCCTCAGCCTGTCTTTCACTCTGGAGTCCAAAGAGGGATTGAATCTTCCGCTTCTCAGAACTATTTCCCTTTTTACAAAAAAAGCCGCTATGTCGATAAGCCCGCTGCCGCATATTCCCTTGGGCTCGATTCCGCCAATAGTGGTATAACCGATATTGTAAGCCTCATCAATGCTGAAGGAATCTATGGCTCCTGCCTCCGCCCTGCAGCCGCAGGAAATATTCATGCCTTCTAGTGCCGGCCCGGCAGCAGTGGAGGTGGCAGCTATACTGCCATTGTTGATTGCCGCTATTTCGCCGTTTGTCCCGATATCGATAAATATGGCCGGTCTGCTTTTTTTGTTGAAGCCGGTGGCTATGAGCCCTGCAATTATATCCGCTCCTATATAGCCGGAGGCGGAAGGCAGCAGTGTAAGGATGCCGTTTTTATTGATATCGACGGACAGCTCCGACGCCTTCAAATCAATCCTGCCTGTAAAAACCGGCCTGTACGGGGCCAATGCCACAGAGCGGGTATCCACACCCAGGAAAAGGTGCAGCATGGTGGTGTTGCCCGCCACAGCCACCCTGTACACAGAGTTTCTGTCATATCCGCCAAAGGTGAGCTCTCCTATTATCCTGTCTATCTTTTGGGTTATTACTGCTTTAAGCTGCTTGGAGCCGTCAGCGCTGCTCATGCAGTAGCTTATCCTGGTAAGGACATCACCGCCGTACTGTATCTGGGGATTGAGGGAGGACACCTTGTTCAGCACCTCACCGGATTCAAGGCTTACAAGGTATGCCGATATTCCCGTAGTCCCTATGTCGACCGCAACACCCAGCACCTCCGGGATCTCTCCGATATCAAGCAGCCTGCCTTCCCATACCACTCCTGCCGGCTCATCCATGTTGATTCTCTCCAACTGTCCAATTTTCTCCAGGTGGGAAAAATCCGCAGGCTTATAGTCCAGTGTCTCGATATACGGCTTTGAGCTTCCCCTGTCTACGGCAGGAAGCAACAGCCTCCTTGTATCGCTGTCCGGCTCTACGTCAACAGAAAAGCCCCTGTTTATGGTCTTCAGTCTGTCTGCCGAAGCCGGCAGCTCTATTTCAACATCTCCCTTTACTTTTGCCATACAGGCCAGCCTTATTCCGGCATCAGCCTTTAAGAGCTTCCTTTCTCCCTCAGTGGGAGGATACAGCTCTCCTTCTGCCTTTACCCTGCATTTCCCGCAGCTTCCGATGCCGTTGCAGGGGGTCTCGATATGCAGCCCGGCCTTCCTGATGCAGTCGACCAGACTTGTCCCCTGCTCCGCTTCAAGAGTTATGTCTTTATTTTTAAAGGTTATACGAGCCATCAATAATCAATGCCCTTCCTGACAAAATCGGTCATAGCCTGCAGGTTGCTTACGGTCGTGCTCATGCTGAGCCCGCATGCAGGGGATACTATATCAACACCGGAAGCAATACAGTTGCTTGTTATCGAGATTATCTTCTCCCTTGCTCCCATATGCAGGAGCTGGGTATTCACATTGCCCATCAGGCGGGTATTTATACGCGCTTTTGCAGATCTCATGTTGACCACCGAATCAAAGCTCAGGGCATCGGCATTTATAAGATTGAGGCTTTCAATAATACTCTCGGCCTTTCCGCAGATATGGACTATGACCGGTACTCCAAAGCTGTGGATGGTGTCTATCATCTCTTTATAAAAGGGAACTGCAAATTTCTCAAAATTCCTGCTTCCAAGTATCTCCCCGGTAGCCGTGGGGTCGGATATGGCAATCACGTCGGCTCCGGCCTTTATCATCTCTACGGCATACTTCTTGGAATAACCGTTAATGAAGCTAAAAAAGGCATATGCCTTCCCGGGGTCCTTCCTGAGCAGCCTGAAAATCGCAAGGGGGTCTATAACAGAGGTTGCCGTACTGATATGCCCCGTTATGTTTCCTATTACCGGCACCTGGGGATTCTTCAACCGGCTGAGGGCTTCCAGTGTAAGCTCCATCCGTCTTTCACCCCGGGGGTCTACTTTGTACTTTTTCACTATGACCTCAATATCCTCTTCGCTGTACTCCGTAACTCTGGGCTCAATAAGCTTATCACCCATATCTATCCTTGCCCCCAGAGGCTCGGCTTCAACCGTCATGTCAAAGGGTACGCCGAGGTTTTCAAAGCCTGCCCTTTCATGGACACGGCAGGCAGCCTCCACCATTGAAGCCAGGTCTGTATTGTGATTTTTTTCAAAACCCTCCAAAAGCTCCGTCACGCTTGCATTCATCATGCCTCCGGGACAAATAACAGGAGGGCGGTCAACCGCCTCTCCCTTCAAAGCCTTCAAAAGTCTTTCCTTCTCATTCAATTGACACACCCTCATTTATACATTATAGGAATACGCTCCGTAGCTCCTTACGGCATCCATCATTGCCTGGACATGCTCCATAGGTACCTTTACAGGTATCTCACAGCCGCTTGCAAGTATGAAACCGGGAGCATAGCCTTCCATTGTGTCCATAGCCTGTTTGCATACTTCCGTTATGTGCTCCGCCGGTCCGAAAAGCAGGTCGGAGGCCGGAGTTATGTTTCCAAGTATTACCGCCCTTCCGGCTACCTTTTCCCTTGCCAGGGCCAGGTCACATACGTCAAGGCTTATTACGTCGGCTCCGCTATCGGTCATCTGATCCACTATCTTATGGGTCTTTCCGCATATGTGGAGGGGTATCATTGCACCAAGCTCATGGGCAAGGTCTACCAGCTCCTTTATGTATGGAAAGGCAAATTTCTGGTACATCTTCGGGCTGAATATGCTTCCCGATGCAATGGGCTCAAGTATTATGGGCATTGCTCCCCTTGCAGCCACTTCCCTTATGAAGTTTTTGCAGCTGTCTGTAGCCAGCCTGAGAAGCTTGTGGCAAAGCTCCGGGTTTGCATAGGTATCCCTTGCAAAATCCTCGGTGCCCCTCAAGGTAGCTGCCGTAGACACAGGCCCAGAGAAGCATACCGACAGGAACACCTCGCTGCCTATCTCCCTATTCAATATATCAAGGGCTTCATAGTATACAGGAAATTGCCCGTCGTTCTTTTCCGCCACCTTCACCTTTACCAGGTCTGCATCACTCTGTACCAGGGGCTTCTCACAGTTAGCCGGCTCATTGTCCGAATAGACCAGCTCCTGTCCCATGGCCTCTGCTATGTAGGAGCAGTTTGTAAACAGATATATAAGGTCATAGCCGAATTTTTTGTAAGCCGCTATATGAGCTTCAGCCATGACTTTTCCGTCCAATTGGTATTCCCTTATGGTCTTTCCGGTCAAAAGTACCGTATTGCTTGTCATTATAGGCATACAGATCATCCTGTCCAGGGGTTTTCCTGTAAGCAGCGCCAGAACCCTTTCCTTGGGAGTGAGTATATCCGCTCTTATATCCATCGGCTAATTCCTCCCGAATATTTCTTTTACTCTTTTTACTGCTTCACTTGCGTCCTTGGTATACAGGTCTGCCCCGATCACATCTGCAAAATGCTGGGATATGGGGCCCCCGCCTATAAGTACCTTGTATTTGTCCCTTATATTCTTTTCCTTCAATCTGTCTATAACAGTTTTCATCCCGTCCATTGTAGTCGTCATCAGGGTGGACATTCCGATAAGGTCTGCCCCTACTTCTTCGGCCTTGTCTATGAATCTGTTCAGCTCAACGTCCCTGCCCAGGTCATAAACCTCCATGCCGGAGGCCTCCATCAATATCCTTACGAGGTTTTTGCCTATGTCGTGGGTATCTCCCTGCACTACTCCCACAACAACCTTGATAGGTGCGCCCATGCTTGATTTGTCCAGGTGCGGCTTGACGACGTCAAGTCCTGCATTCATGCAGTCGGAGCAGATAAGGACCTCAGGAAGGAAATATTCCTCCTCTTCATAAAGCCTGCTCACCCTGTCCATACCCGGTATCAAAGCACCTGTAATGGTTTCATAAGCAGGTATGTTTTCCTCCAGGGTCTTTTCACAGATCTCAACAACCGTCTCTTCTTCCATCTCAACCAATGCATCACTGATATCCTTGAATAGAGCTTCCTTATCCATAGCAAAACCTCCCTAATTCAACAATTTGCTTCAATTATACCGTGAATAAGGAATAATGAATATTGCTATCGATATTATTAATGATGAGCAGAGGTATTATAGGTTCGGTCTATAATCATAGGCTCCATAGCTCCTGGCGGTATCCATCATCGCATCCACATACTCCCAGGGGGTTTTGGGCGAAAGATCACAACTGGTCGCAAGAACAAAGCCCTCATAGCCTTTCATTATGTCCAGGGCTCTGATACAGCTTTCCTTTATCCTTTCAACAGGACCGAAGAGCATCTCGTCGGTGGTGCTTATATTGCCTACGACAACAGCTCTGCCGGCAACGGTATCCCTGACGAATTCCAGCTCTACATCGTCGATGCTTATCAGATCCGCACCGGTCTCTACCATTGCCCCCAATATTTTTTTACTTTTACAGCAGATATGAAGCCCCGCAGAGGAGCCTAACCCATGCATGAAGTCCACCAGCTCCTTGATATATGGAAAGGCGAATTTCTCAAAGCTTTTCGGGCTTATGAGGCTTCCTGAAGCAACCGGGTCGCATATGGCGCCTACCGAAGCTCCTGTTTCCGCTATTGCCTTTATATGGTTTTTTGCGCTTTCGGTGGCCATTCTCAGCAGTTCATGGCAGTAGCCGGGGTCGTTGTACATGTCCCTTGCAAAGGCTTCGACCCCTCTGAGGGTTGAAGCAGTAGTAAAGGGACCGGAAATGGATATCCCGGGGGTGATCTCATTCCCTATTTCCTTAAGGCAGATCTCCGCAGCCCTGTAAAACACCCAGAGCTTGCCATCCTCCGGAGTCGCTATTTTTATTTTCCTTATGTCTTCCTTATCCTTTAACACCGGTTCATCACAACTGGCCACATCGTCCTCCGGATATTCCAGCCTTGCGCCCATCGCCTCAGCCAATACCGAGCAATGGGAGCAGATCCCCACAGAATCGTATTTATACCTGTTGTATGCCTCTATCAGTGAATATGCCATGACCTCCGGTTCCAACTGGAATTCCTTTATCGTCCTTCCTATCAGGTGCGCCGCACTGCTGGCTACCATGGGAATACAAACGACCCTGTCTGTCGGCAGCCCTTTCCCGAAGGCCTCCAGTCTTTCCTTAGGCGTCATTATATCCTTGCGGATTTCCATAACAGATCACTCCCCGTTAATCAAAATATCGGTTGAAGTATTTCAATGAATACAGCCAAACCTGTACTGAACTGTCCAATGTGTAAGCAAATACACCTTCAACTAAATTCTAGCAGAAGGCGCATTTGCTGTAAATATAGCGCAGGAAGGCCTTGAAAAAAAGGCCGGGGACGGAAAGCCGGGCAATATACAGGCATCGGCCCATAATTTTTTCAGCTATCCCTTGACAAATCCGGCGGAGGGGTATATTATCTATATAATACATATAGGAATTGTATGTTTTGAAAGGAGATAAGCAATATGAGTCTGAAAGTGTCTGTACAAAACGTAAAAATGAACAACATGATGATGTGCATGTGCCTTATGCAGATGTATTTTTGTGCTGCTCCTTTGAATAAACGTATTGTTCCATGCTAGCCGTTTACCATTGATAAACAGGGCAGTCCGAATGATGCGGACTGCTTTTTTTATTGAGAAAATGATGAACCGCAAGAATTTTATCGACCATCTGAAAGTGGGGGAATTCAATGATAATCTTGGAAAATGTCAGCAAAATCTTTCATGCCGGCAGCCATTCGGTTGAAGCCGTCAACAATGTAAGCCTGACCATCCGCCAGGGCGAGATATATGGCATCATCGGTTTTTCGGGGGCGGGCAAATCCACCCTGGTGCGCTGCATAAACCTGCTGGAGCGTCCGACGTCGGGAAAGGTATTCCTGGACGACCTGGAGCTGACAAAGCTCTCGGAAAGGGAGCTGCGGAAAGCGCGCAAGCAGATCGGCATGATTTTTCAGCAATTCAATCTTCTGGCCTCCAGGACGGCGGCGCAAAACATCGCCTATCCGCTCCGGTACAGCGGGCTCAGCAAAAACGACATCTGTAAAAGGGTCCAGGAGCTGCTTGCCCTTGTGGACCTGGAGGATAAGGAAAATGCCTATCCCTCCCAGTTAAGCGGCGGTCAGAAGCAGCGGGTGGCAATTGCCCGGGCCCTGGCGAGCAATCCCAAAATCCTGCTTTGCGATGAAGCCACCAGCGCACTGGACCCCCAGACAACGCGTTCCATCCTGAGGCTCCTGAAAAAGCTGAATGCACAGCTGGGCTTTACAATCGTTGTTATAACCCATGAAATGCAGGTGGTCAAAGAGATCTGCGACAGGGTGGCGGTCATGGAAAAAGGCGAGGTCATCGAAGAAGGAGAAGTATTTTCAGTCTTTGCCTCCCCTGCTCAAAAAGTCACAAAGGACTTTATAAACACCACCACAAACCTGTCGAAGATCGATGAGCTGCTGGAGGAAAAGTCTCCTGTGACGGCACTGCGCAAGGGCGAGTGCATTCTGAAGCTGAAGTATCTCCAGAAGAACGCCTCGGAGGCACTGGTATCCCATATTTCAAGGGAGTTCCGGATCGATGTCAACATCATCTTCGGCAATATCGAGATTATCGGTGAAGCGCCCCTTGGGGGCCTGGTTGCAATTGTCAGCGGAGATGCCCGTCAGATCGACGGGGCCATTGGGTTTTTGCGGGAGAAAAATGTAGGTGTGGAGGTGATTGCAGATGCAAGAGTTTCTTAGCAGCAATATTCCCAATGTAATGACAAAGCTGCCCGAGTTCTACAAATGTATTTTGCAGACCCTTGAAATGGTGTGGAGGTCGGGAAGCATATCCTTTGTGCTGGGACTCTTCTTCGGAACGGTCATAACGGTCACAAAGAAAGACGGCATCCTGCAAAATGCCGTAATCTATCAGCTTCTTGACAAGCTGGTAAACTTTTTCCGGTCCATTCCGTTCATCATCCTGCTTGCCGGCCTGATACCGCTTACGCGCCTGATAGCCGGTACGGCTATCGGTGTAAAAGGCGCCATTATCCCTCTGATATTCGGCACAGTGCCGTTTTTCACCCGGCAGATCGAGACCGCCCTGGCAGAGATCGATTACGGACTGATTGAAGCGGCTCAAGCCATGGGCTCAAGCCCCACAGGCATTATTTTCCGGATTTATCTCAGGGAAAGCATCGGAGCCATCACACGGGTCACGACCATCACAGCCATAAGCCTTGTAGGGCTTACCGCCATGGCGGGCGCGGTGGGAGCAGGGGGCCTGGGGGATTTTGTCATACGGTACGGGCACCAGAGAAATCAGATCGACGTCACTTACGTTACCATTGTCGTGCTGGTGCTGCTTATCAGCATTATTCAGGCCATCGGCACGCTGATCGTCAGAAAGTCCACCCATTAAACCAAAAACATATTATTAATTTTATCGGAGGTAATAAAAATGAGATTGATTAAAAAGATAACAGGTATTATTCTTATATTAGTACTGGGCGCCCTGCTCTTTACCGCATGCCAGAATGCACCGGCAGAGACCGGCGGCACTCCCCCGGCAAGCACTCCTGAAGCAGGCACACCCGAACCGGCCCCTGTTGTGGTCAAGGTTGGCGTTGTAGGCGAAAACAACGAGCAGTGGGAGATCATCAAAGAAACCCTTGCAAAGGAAAACATCACCCTGGAGCTGGTCAAATTTTCAGATTATGTCCTTCCCAACCAGGCTCTTGCAGAGGGTGAAATCGATTTGAACGCTTTCCAGCACTATGCCTATCTCAATAATGAGATCAAAACCAAGCAATATAAAATCACCCCCATAGGCAATACCCTCATTGCACCCCTTGGGCTGTATTCTCAAAAGGTAAAGTCCGTTTCCGAGATCAAAGCCGGAGACAAGATTGCAATTCCCAACGATGTAGTCAACGGCGGACGCGCATTGAAGGTGCTTGAAGCGGCAGGGCTCCTCAAGGTCAATCCCGATACCGGCTATGCCCCCACTGTAAGCGACATTACCGAAAACCCCCTGAAGCTGGAGCTTATCGAGGTTGAAGCGGCACAGACGCCTAAGCTGCTTCCTGACGTTGCCGCCGCTATCATCAATGGCGGTCACGCGGTTGATGCAGGCCTCAACCCCACAAAGGATTCCATCGCCCTTGAAG
>JAEXXN010000439.1 GCA_023405875.1 Bacillota bacterium
CCAGCATCGGCTACCACGAAAAGCTTGACCACTACGGAGTCGCACTGGGCAACGGCAACATGTTCGAATGGGCAAAGGATATGAATACCAACGATAAGGACATAGTCTTCGTACTGAACCCCCAGCCCTTTATAGACGCAGGGGTTGACCCCGCAAAAGTGGAAGGCTGGGCCTTCGCAAAGGTGGAAGTGAAGGATGACAACGGCAAGGATATAGAGGTTGACAAGCTTTTAAAGCCCTTTGATCTGAAATAAGCAGTGAAATATTAAGAATGACAAAGCCGGAGACATTCGGGCAAGCGCCCGTACACCTCCGGCTTTGTCATTCTATAAAAGGCTTGAGAAAGATCCCGTTTTGTTCTTCTCTACACCAGGCCGAGGATTCTTGCTCCCTGGGCGACGATAAAACATACAATGATGCCGGTCAATGTCGGCACTAAGAAGGAGACCCCGGTCCATTTCCAGCTTTGAGTCTCTTTGCGGATGGTCCACAGGGTCGTACCGCAGGGCCAGTGATTTAATGAGAACAGCATCATACAGACGGCTGTCAGCCAGGTCCAGCCGTTATCTACAAATAATTGCCGCATTTCAAGCAAGCTGTCCAGCTCCAGCATGGAACCTTCAGACATATAGCACATGATCAGAATGGGAATGACGATCTCATTGGCGGGCATGCCTAATATAAAGGCCATCATAATATATCCGTCAATTCCCAGCAGTTGGGCAAAGGGGTCCAGAAATTGGGCGCAGTGAGTCAATAAGCTTGCATTCCCGAGGGTCAGGTTGGCCATAACCCATATAACAAGACCGGCAGGGGCTGCAATTACAACAGCACGGCCCAATACAAACAATGTACGGTCAAAAATAGAACGGACAATGACCCTTCCTATCTGGGGTTTCCTGTATGGGGGCAATTCTAAAGTAAAGGAAGAAGGCAATCCTTTTAATATTGTTTTTGATAATAATTTGGAAATAGAAAGAGTGATCACAACCCCTAATATAATAGTTCCCAAAACGGATAGCGTAGCTATGAAAGAGCTGAAAGCACCGTCAATACCGGCAATAAAGATACTTGCAAGAGCAATCAGGGTAGGGAACCGGCCATTGCAGGGAACGAAATTATTGGTAATGGTTGCAATCAATCGCTCTCTTGGAGAATCGATGATCCTGCAGGATATAACTCCGGCAGCATTGCAGCCAAACCCCATACACATGGTTAAGGCCTGCTTTCCATGGGCACAAGCCTTCTTGAAGTAATGGTCAAGGTTAAAGGCAACCCGGGGAAGATAACCTAAGTCCTCCAACAAGGTGAACAACGGGAAAAAAATTGCCATTGGGGGAAGCATTACTGATACAACCCATGCTAATGTGCGATAAATACCCAATATAAGAATATCATGTATCCATACAGGCGTACCGAGCCAATGGAAGAAAACGCTTAGTTGGCTTTCGAGCCGGAATAGACCGTCTGCCAGCATAGAAGACGGAACATTGGCCCCTTCAATAGTTAGCCAGAAAACCATGCCCAGAAGGGCAATCATGATAGGAATGCCAAAGAGCCTTGAGGTCAATACGCTGTCAATTTTACGATCCAGTTGATTGTAGGATTTGTTTTCTAAGGAAACGACTTCCTTACTGATCCTCTCGGCAGTCTTGACGATATTTGAAACAATCATGCCCCGCAAGCCTTCTATCGTAATATTTTCCAGCTCTAATTCATTACGGGCGTCAGCTATTTTTTTCTGCAATAAACTATCCTGGGACAAATTAATATTGAGATAATTATTCATAGCCTCCAGAAGAGGGTCATCTCCGTCAATAAGGCGGAGAGCAGCCCATTTACTATCGATCTGGTCATCAGCCAAATTCCGGATGTAAGGCTTTACTTCCTGTACAGCTTTTTCAAGGACTTTATCGTAATCTATCTTTAAAGGAGAAGGCCTGATTTCCCCGCAGGCAACCTTTTCCACTACATCCTTCAGCTCCTCCAGGCCTTTTCCGCTCCTTGCAGAGGTGCCTACAACAGGGACTCCCAGCAGCTCAGAGAGTTTTTTCAGATCTATGCCGATTTTTTTTCGCTTAGCCTCATCCATAAGATTAACACATACTATAACCTTGTCGGTGATCTCCATAATCTGAAGAACCAGGTTGAGATTTCTTTCCAGGCAGGTGGCGTCGGCTACGACTACTGTTGCATGAGGGCTTCCAAAGCAGATAAAATCTCTGGCGACCTGCTCTTCCACAGAACTGGCCAGCAAGGAATAAGTCCCCGGCAGATCAACCAATATATATTCTTTATTATTATGACTGAACCTGCCTTGAGCATTGGAAACTGTTTTGCCGGGCCAATTGCCGGTATGCTGCTTGAGACCTGTAAGACTGTTGAATACAGTGCTTTTTCCCGTGTTGGGATTGCCTGCCAGTGCAATGACTATGTCATCGTCTGAAGACAATTCAACCTCAAACAATTCTTTTAAAGTGCCTGCTCCTGTAGATTGTCCAGTTAAACCCATTTAATAAACCTCCCGAATAGTTTTAATGAACCGCCTCAACAAATATCTTTGATGCTTCTTCCGAGCGTAATGCGATCACAGCCCCTCTGATTTCATATGCAACAGGATCTCCGGCCGGGCTTTTGGTCAATGCTTCTACGGTTGTGTCGTCAATCAATCCCAGATCCAGCATTCTTCTATGGACAATACCCTCTGCAGTAAGGTACTTAACCTTACCAAAAGAGCCAATGGGTAATTGGCATAGCGGGATCAAATTTTTATTCATAAAGAAACTCCTTTCTGTTAATTTTTTGCGGTGTTATATCATAAATCAGTGCCTCGTAACGTATATTCCTTCTAAGGCGGGCGAGGCACTAAACAGGGGAAATGCCTTTTTAGCACCTGAAAAAGAAGAAATTTGTTGTGTTAAAAAGCATTAGTCAAGGGAAACTCTTTTTGCCGCGCCTAATAATCATGATATGAGCTTTTGCTTATATCTGTTACACATTTTTAAAAGGAGATGAAATATTTGGGAAAGGATAGAGAGTTTCATACCGTGAGAGGGTATCAAATCCTGAATGATGAGAATAAAATATTAACTTCAAGCATGGAAGATTATCTGGAAATGATTTACAGGACATGTATGGAAGAAGGCTATGTACGCACTAATCAATTGGCTGATAAATTGAATGTCCGCCCGTCGTCTGCAACCAAAGTGATTCAGAAATTAAGTCAATTGGACCTGATAGATTACCAGAGGTACGGAATTATCCGGCTTACAGAAGCAGGAAAGTCCCTGGGGGACTTTCTCTTAAAAAGACATGAGGTCATTCAGGAGTTCCTGAAAAACCTTGGAATACAAGAGACGCTGCTTAAAGCTACAGAACTGATAGAGCATGATGTTAGCCCTGATGTCGTACAGACCATACATATTTTCAATAAATTTATAGCTGAGAATCCCGATATAAAAAGTCAGTATGAAGCTTTCAAAGCAAAATTTAATATATTTTGAAAATATAGCTTATATTTGCTATGCTAATATTGTATAAGGAGTTAATTATTATGGGCAGGTGTTTATCCGAGCATAAGCACCGGGCTTCAAAATAATAAAATATCAGGAGGTATGCTTTATGATAGAACTTCCGGAGTCCGGTTCAATAGCCCGGCAGCTGAATGAAACGATAAAAGGTAAAAGGATAATGAAGGTTACTGCGGCACAACACCCTCATAAATTTGCCTGGTATTATGGCGACCCGCAGGCTTATCACGAATTATTGCAGGATAAGGTCATAGACAAGGCTGTAAGCTATGGAGGTTTCATCGAAATAATGGCTGGTGATGCAAGCGTCCTTCTGGGAGAGGGTGTCAACCTAAGTTACTTCCAGGAAGCTGAAAAGCTGCCGGCAAAGCACCAGCTGCATATTGAATTTGATGATAATTCCTCTATTGTCGGGGCTGTACAGATGTATGGAGGCTTATGGGCGTATCCTGCCGGACAGTATTTTAATCCGTATTATCTTACGGCGAAGGAGAAGCCGGAGCCTTTGTCCGAAGACTTTGACGAAGCATATTTCAGCAACCTTATAAGCCAAAGCTCCGAAGGACTTTCCTTAAAGGCATTTCTTGCAACTGAGCAGCGCATACCCGGACTTGGAAACGGTGTTTTGCAGGATATACTTTTTAATGCAAGGCTGCATCCTAAGAAAAAGCTGAATACATTGACTGCTTCGGATATAGGCATCCTCTTCCAATCAGTAAAAACTACGCTTGCTGAAATGACTTCCAGGGGCGGCAGGGACACAGAGCGGGATTTGTTCCGCAGCTTTGGGGGATATAAAACAATACTCAGTAAAAATACCTTGGACAAGCCCTGCAGTACTTGTGGAGACGCCATAAAAAAAGAAGCCTACCTGGGGGGCAGTATTTATTATTGTCCCACATGCCAGGAGAAGTAAGTGTATCAAGGTATAAGGGAAAAGAGCGGCAGTAATGGACATTGGGCAGGTCAGGGTGCGGAAAGTATGCTATATTTGTATTATCAGGATAATACTGAAAGAAGGTGGAGCTATCTTGGTCAGATGCAAATGGTGTGGTGAGGACGAGCTATATGTAAAATACCACGATGAAGAATGGGGAAAGCCGGTATTTGACGACAGAAAGCAATTTGAATTTCTTGTTTTGGAGTCAGCCCAGGCTGGTCTGAGCTGGATCACTATACTAAGAAAAAGAGAGAACTATAGAAGGGCCTATGATAATTTTGACCCGGTATCGGTAGCAGGCTTTGATGAAGAGAAGGTCGGGGAGCTGATGAACAATCAGGGCATTATAAGGAATGAAAGCAAGATAAGAGCTTCAATCAATAATGCCCAGAGCTTCCTGAAGGTTCAGGAGGAATTCGGAAGCTTCTATGATTATATCTGGAGGTTTGTGGATTATAAGCCGGTAATAAACAACTGGAGCAGTGAATCGGAGGTCCCGGCGAAAACGGAGCTTTCGGAAGCAATAAGCAAGGATATGAAGAATAGGGGCTTCAAATTTCTCGGGCCGGTAATAATATATTCTCACTTGCAGGCTACAGGGCTGGTCAACGATCATATTAAAGAGTGCTTCAGATATGAGCAGCTTGTAAGAAGCAGCAATAAGGATTAACTATATCGGGAGGTGGATGGAATGAATAGAAAAGACAAATACAACTATTATCTGGATATTGCAGAAACAGTATTGGAAAGAGGAACATGCCTCAGACGGAATTACGGAGCTATAATAGTAAAAAATGATGAAATAATATCCACCGGCTACAGCGGAGCGCCAAGGGGAAGGATGAACTGCTGCGATCTGGGCTACTGTATAAGGCAAAAGCTCAATATACCCAGGGGGCAGAACTATGAGAAATGCAGGAGTGTACACGCAGAAGCAAATTGTATAATATCCGCAAGCAGGAGGGATATGATAGGCGCTACACTATACCTTGTCGGAAAGGATATGGATACACGGGAATATGTTGCAGATGCAAATTCCTGCTCCATGTGCAAAAGGCTGATATTGAACGCCGGAATAGAAAGGGTCATAATCAGGGATTCTTCCGACAAGTACAGGGCGATACTGGTAAGCAAGTGGATAGAGGAAGATGATTCCTTGAGTGAATCGATGGGCTATTGAAAAGGGCTCCGGATTCCCGGACCAGCAGATAGAGTGATAATAGATCCCGTATCTTGAAAGAAAGCAGGTATGGAAATGGAAAAAGAAAAAAGGGAGTTCAGCACCATTGATGAATACATAAGCAGCTTTCCTGCGGGGATCCAGGAAAAACTGGAGGAGCTGCGGGCTGCTGTTAAAACGGCGGCACCGGACGCAAAAGAGAAAATAAGCTATCAGATGCCTACCTTTTACCTGGACGGCAATCTGGTACATTTTGCCGCATTCAATAATCACATAGGCTTCTATCCCACACCGACCGGGATTGACCAATTTGAACAAGAGCTTAAAGCATATAAAAGAGGGAAGGGCTCGGTGCAGTTTCCGCTGGATCAGCCGCTGCCTATAGGCTTGATAAAAAGAATGGTTGAATACAGGGTTAAAGAGAATGCCGGTAAGTCTGCACAAAAAACAAGAAAGCATAAATGATTGAAAGTGGAGGTGATTTATCATGTCAAAATTTGCACAACGTATGACTACTATGGAGACAACAGCAGGAGTGATCAGGAATTTATTTGGAGCCATGGGTGATCCCGGGATTATATCCTTCGGAGGGGGGGCCCCGGCAAAAGAAGCTCTCCCCATCGATATAGTCCGGGAAATAACCAATGATATTATGCGTGCAGACAGCAGGGGAGTGGAAGCGCTTCAATACGGACCTGTAATGGGTTTGACGGATCTGAGAAAGGTGATCGTCGATGACCTGCTGGCGCCAAAGGGAGTAAAGGCAGACCTGGAAAATATAATGATAACCAGCGGCGGCCTGGAGCCTATAAACCTGATGTGCCAGTTATATATAGATCCCGGTGATGTGATTCTTGTGGAATCGCCGACTTTTGTACACTCAGTGGAGATATTTGATATGTTCCAGGCAAAATGCATAGCTGTTGACATGGATGACAACGGTATGGTACCTGAGGACCTGGAAGCAAAAATCATAAAATACAAGCCAAAGCTGGTATACGTTATTCCTACCTTCCAGAACCCTACCGGAAGGACCCTGTCCCTTGAAAGAAGGGAAAGGATTGCAGAGCTGGGCAGCGAATATGATGTAGTTATACTGGAGGATGATCCCTACCGCGACATCAGATACAGCGGGAGCGATCTTCTGCCCATCAAGGCTTTTGACAAAACAGGCCATACAGTCCTGGCGAACAGCTTTTCCAAGATATTTTCCCCGGGCAGCAGGCTTGGCTATGTACTGGCGAAGGATGAAATAACGGCAAAATTGTTTGATGCCAAGACCGCGACCAACTCCCATACCTCGATGCTGCCCCAGATAATCTGCGCGGAATTCTTCAAAAGGGGCTATTATCCGGCGCACCACAAGCTGATATGTGATTTGTACCGGGAGAGAAGGGACGTAATGCTTGAGAGCATAGACAGGTTCTTCCCGGAGGGCACCAAAAGAACCTTCCCTGACGGAGGGCTGTTCACCTGGGCAGAGCTGCCGGGAGGGATAAACACCACTGAACTGCTGGCGGAAGCCGTTGCAAATCCGGAGGTAAAGGTAGCCTTTGTGGCAGGGGAGAAATTCTTCACCGAAGGAGGCGGCAAGGGAAGCAACTGCATGAGAATAAGCTTCGGCGGAGTAGCCCCGGAAAAAATAAGAACTGGAATAGAGAGACTGGGCAAATTGATTTGTTCAAAGGTTAAATAATAGCATAGGGAATAAAACAGACCTCAGGAGTATGGAGGTCTGTTTTTGACTATAAAATAAATGTACAAATTGATACCCCTATACCATTCTGTTTATATAGGGGTTTTGCATATTAGTAATAGAATCTCACGAATTTTATCGAATAAATATCGCAAAGCAGCAGGTCGTCGGTGTCTACCTCTCTGATTATGATGTAGCTTATTCCCACATCCACCAGGGTTCCTTCACGGTCTACCAGCATATTGGTGCCGATGAGAAATTCTACCTTTACCCTTGCGCCGATCTGGCTTTTCAAATAGCCTTGAGTATACATAGTATCAAGTACGGGGGTTGTCGGAAGTGACTCAAAA
Organism: Bacillota bacterium; assembly: GCA_023405875.1. Taxonomy (GTDB): domain Bacteria; phylum Bacillota; class Clostridia; order Lutisporales; family Lutisporaceae; genus BRH-c25. The sequence continues at coordinate 7,697 of JAEXXN010000439.1, forward strand.
TCTACAGGCCCAGCACCTACCGACGGCATTTGCGCCATCTGCTGACCTCCCATCTGCTGACCTACCATCTGCTGACCTCCCATGGGCTGTGTAGGGATTCCTGTAGGTTCCATGGGATAGCCGAAGGTGGTGCCCATATCGGAAGCCTGGTTGAACTTGGACTGGGAATAACCTGACTGCGGGGCCTGGTTAAAACTGAATGGACCATTGCTGTACATAATGATCTCCTTTCATATATATTTTTAAATTTTCCTACTTAGGTAGAATAGTATAGCGTTGTAGGATTATAGAAGCAGTGCTCTCCTATCCTGTTTGCAAATATACCCGAGCCGTTTCTCGGGAAGTTCTGAATACAGGATGGGACAAAGGGATTGAAGTACCAAAGGGAATAGGCTACTGTCAGCTGCTTGTTGCCTGATAGTGCCCAGTCGGCTACGTCGTAGTGTATTTGTTCGGCAGGTATATTATAGATGTTCTGTGCATTGTATTGCCCTCCCAGAGTTTCTGCGGCACAGTCAAACTGCCCGGGCTGGAACATAACTCTTCTCAGGTCCCCCTGTCCTAGTCTCTGATATTCTCCGTTGGGTACATGGACTCTATTCATAATCACGGTAGCTACAGCCTTCATGCCGTTATCGCCTTCGCCACCGGCCTCGCACCTTATCATCCGGGCAAACAGCTCTCTGGTAGAAAGTGCCATAATACTTCACCTCACATGCAGTGATATTATCATTTTATGTAGCAGCAAAATATTTGACACTGTTGAGGGCAAGAATTTTTCAGGCGTTAAAAAGTCGCTTCCGCTGTTTTGTGCCCCGCCCGCCCTATAAGGAATATACGTTGCTAGGTACTGGTACACTGTCAACCCTAATTCTATATGTTATCGCCGGTTAAATTTCCGTAGCACTACGTTGTCGTCACTCGCAATACATACAGTATTACTCACTCCGACGCCTTGTCCTAGGTCAATTTTCCTCGCCGAGTAACACATAGTTTAGAGTTGGCAGTGTACTAGAAAATCTTCCTGATATTTGTTATATTAGAATTAATAGGGCTGAAGGGAACGGATCATACATACAGATAGATTTTTCACTATGAAGGAGGAAGGTCTTATGGAAAAGAAGGTACTGGGAAAAGATATGAGCCAATGGGTGGAAGAGTTTCCGGTAATAGAAAAGCTGATGCAGTACAAACCGGTATTCTGGATCAATAATGGCCTCGACAGGGCATGTAATGTAATGTCTGAGCTGCCCCTCGACCTTGAGGCTATGGCTGACGCTGAAAAAAGGCTCCAGAGGTTTGCAACTCTTATATTGAGAATATTTCCGGAAACCAAGGCCCAAAATGGCCTTATAGAATCTGAGCTGGTATATATCGCAAAAATGAAGGAAGCATTGCAGCAGCATTATAACCGCAGCTTTGAAGGCCGGCTTATGCTGAAATGCGACAACTACCTTCCCGTGGCAGGCTCCATAAAGGCAAGGGGAGGCATATATGAGGTACTCAAGCATGCAGAGGAGCTGGCGGTCAATAATGGGATGATAGCTCTCGATGAAGATTATTCCAGAATGGCAGAGCCGGAGTTTAAAGAGTTTTTCTCAAAATATTCCCTGGCTGTCGGCTCCACGGGCAATCTTGGACTGAGCATAGGAATAATGGGCTCTGCACTGGGCTTCAAGGTCACCGTACATATGTCGGCGGATGCTAAGGAATGGAAGAAAAACCTGCTGAAAAGCAAGGGTGTAACTGTTATAGAATACTCCTCCGATTACAGCAAGGCGGTAGAAGAAGGCAGAAAGCAGTCGGAACAGGACCCCAACAGCTATTTTGTGGATGATGAGCACTCAAAGAATCTGTTTCTGGGCTACAGTGTTGCAGCCGGACGCCTGAAGCAGCAGTTGGATGACCTGGAGGTAAAGGTTGATAAAAAACACCCGCTGTTTGTGTATCTGCCCTGTGGCGTAGGAGGCGCACCGGGTGGAATATGCTTTGGCCTCAAGCATGTTTTTGGGGACAATGTCCATATTTTCTTTGTAGAGCCGACTCATGCACCCTGTATGCTCCTCGGGCTTGCCACCGGTGAGAACGAAAAGCTGGCGGTACAGGACTTCGGGCTGGATAATATCACTGAAGCAGACGGTCTTGCGGTAGGAAGGCCCTCCGGATTTGTAGGCAGGATGGTGGAGGGGCTTGTGGGAGGAGTATATACGGTAGAAGATAAGGAATTGAACAAGCTGCTTGCGATGATGAAGGATGCCGAGGATATAAAGATCGAGCCCTCAGCAACTCCGGGCTTGTTTGGGCCCCTGGAGCTGACCGGCACTATTGAGGGCAGGGCTTATATCGAGGACAACGGCCTCAGGGACAATATGAAAAATTCAACACACATAGCCTGGGCTACCGGCGGGCTGTTTGTACCGGAAGCGATGATGCAGGAATTCTACGAT
>JAEXXN010000457.1 GCA_023405875.1 Bacillota bacterium
GAGAATACCACCTACAGCTGAATAGATATTATTGCAGGAAACAGAACCGCCAAACCAACAATCGGTAATCGACGAGCTGTCCGCAGAGTTTTCCCACTGACCAATCAGCCCGCCAACTGTATCAACATCATCTTCATTGGACTCTGTACTGATAACCGTGGCGTCTGAGCCACAGCCTTTTACCTGTGTACTCCAAGTACATTGACCAATCAGCCCACCAACGAACTTGTTGCCAACATTGTTTTCTATTTTTCCGCTTGTGTAGCAGTTTTCAACGGTGCCGCCATTGACCCAATCCGCCAAAATGCCGGCAATTAATGAATCATCATTTGAGGCAATATCAGCGTCTATAACAAGTAAATTCTTTAATGTACCACCGTCAGAAACAACTCCGAAAAGTCCATTTCGAACAACTTCGTCCCCAGTATAGTGATGGTTCAGATTCATGATTTTATGATGCTGTCCATTAAAAGTACCGGCAAAAAATCTTGCATGGTTACTGCCATCTCCAATGGGAGTCCACTGGGAGCCGGATAAGTCGAGGTCATTATCTAAGTAAATCGTTTTCCCTTCAAATGATACAGATGCAGTTTTGTCATTGACTAACTGCGCTAAACCAGCCAGCTGTTCTGCCGTGGTGATATGGTATTCAGTATCCGTCTTATGGTCGGTGTACCAGCTTTTATCTGCCGTACCGTCCCAATTATCTACTGAAGTTTCTTCAGCAAATGCTGTCATCGGAACAAGTGCCATCACAAGGCACAACGTAAGCAGAAGGCTTAGAAGTTTTTTCTTCATTTTCATTCCTCCAAAATAATTCTATCCGCTATTTTTACTTCCTCCGGCAGCGGACATACCGAAAAATGATGTGTTTATGGCTGGTAGTTAGGATTTCAATATCAAATCACCATCCTTCTGGCAAACGCAAAAAGCCGAAGCCAGGGCATAATGCACCCTGTCTCCGGCAACCGGTTGTTATAAATTGTATGAAATAAGACTTGACACGCTGAAAAAACGGCGCTATGCTCCTGCCGAGCCGAGCCGAGCCGAGCCGAGCCGAGCCGAGCCGACAATAATTGTCGCATTTCCGTTTGTCATAGTCAAGTCCTCCTTCCATAATTTTTAAGGCAAAAAGGATATAAATCCCCTATCATATAATAGTATTATAGCAGATTTTTTTCGAAATCTCAAGAAGTTTTCAGAATATTACACTTCTCTTTTCTCAAATCATTGCCTTCATCCATTACTCACGGAACTGTATGACTCCTTGAAAACTTCCCGAAAAGGAAAAGCCGCCGTCTGTGACAGCGACTTTTCTATTTAGCGGGTAAACCGTCCGAGAAAACATTGTTTCTGCCTGCTCGTTAAGGTCTGTAGGGTAATCGCTCAGCTTGCTGGCAGTCAGCAGCTCGACATACAAGCGGACCTTGTGCTTGCGGATATACCGCAGGTGTCGCTGTCCCCAACTCTATCTTGTATGTGAAAAAACCATAAGACAGATTTTTAATCCATAATTTCTATTGAAAAAGTGCCATTGCTATTAAGCACCAACTTTAGATTATTCATCGTAGTGTTATAAAGGTGGTCTCTCGCCGTAGACGATAATGAGGCACGAGTTTGCGTAAGTGCTTCTCTGAAGATTTGCTCCGCATTTGGCAAAACAAATGAGTTAGCAATTACTTTTTCAAGTTCTTTTTTAAATACAATATCAAAGAACTTGTCCTTTTCCGGAGTCATAAACTTATCAAGATAGCAATAAAAAATATTGTGATTCCAAAGAAGTGATCTAAAGTCAGAACCACATTTTGTTTTTTCAAGAAGAACAAGATAATTTGCATCAACATCCTCGATAACAGACCAAAAGTCAGAATCACTTGAAGCAAGAATTATAGAATCCACATCATCCTTATATACTGCTTTTGAAACACCGGCAACGAGCTTATGATCTACAAGTGACTTGTCCTCTTTAATACGCTCAACAGCAACGGTTTCGACTTCCACATTATATGTAAAGAATTTCAGTTGTAACCATGCCTTTGATGAGTTGAGTTCATCATAATAAACAACGACTTTATCGATCTTCTGTATTTCATATCTCTTAAGGCTTTCAAACATAGCAGCCAAGCGATAAGGATCGCAGTTTTCTCCATCTACAAAAATCTGGATTTTATTGCCATTATTTATAAAATTATTTATATTGTTCTTAACATTATCGCTGGCATCGATAACTCGATCTATATCTTGAAAATATCCTCCGGCATTCTGATATATAATATCAAGGAATTTAACATCAGAGAGTAGTATATTTCCGTATTCCATAGGCTTGCGCCAATAAAAATATCTTTTATAAGGATAATAATTTTGATTGCTTTGGTACTTTTCTGACTCCTCCTTTATTTTATTTGTAGGCATATTAAACATGAATTTTATATGTTTGAATTCAATCCAATCGGGAAAGAGTGTTGATACAAAATCTATATGCCTTTGAATTTCAGTATTGATTCTCTCTAAGTATTCATTTAAATCCTGTCGCCCGGTAGTAATCTCTATATTATATTTTTTTAAAGTTTTAAAATCATTTTCTAAAACATCTATTTTATATATGGGCTGATAGTCGTTAGCAGAAATTCTAATTGTACGGCTGATTCGC
>JAEXXN010000566.1 GCA_023405875.1 Bacillota bacterium
TATATGATATCTTCCTTCCACAGCCTGCGATAGGCGGGGTCTTTCCTGCCTTTTGACAACCTGTGGTTCTTGATCGTCTCAATAAGAAAGCCTATTTGCTCCGAGGGGTCCCTGAAGCATTCCCAGTCGCAGGCCCTGCAAAATGTTTGGGGCTCAATGCTTTTTATATTCAAATCATAGAAGCTTCCCAGACATTCATTTCCGCGATAGCCGCAGGGATAGGTATTCCCGCTTTGCGCTTCAATATAAAAGAAGTCTATACCGCCCCTGCAGGGAAGCGGAAAATTGTCATGGCCTTCATACTGCTTGATCAGCGAGTAAAGGGATACCAGGGGTGTAAATATCCTCACCCTTGAACGGAATTCAGGAATAGTATCCATCAGCGCTTTGAAAACCTGTATTTTTTCTTCCTTTGAAAATGTGATGACCGGATCGCCCGATACTGCCCCGTACACGGGATTGATGCCTGTCCCTTCCTTTCCGCCGGCACTCATGGGATAGCAGGTATTTGCCATAGTGAAGCCCATATCTATAATAAAGCTGTAAAACAATTCAAAGGCCCGCCTGAACTGGAGATAAAACTCCTCTTCATCCGTCATATTCTCGGATATATTGCCGGCACCTCCGGTATTCCTGTTTATTCCAAGATTCGCCGCAGGATATATGCCATGCTCATGAAAAATAGGCAAAGCCCTTTCTATTCCTTTGACCACGCCCCTGAGTCCGCGCATTTGTTCATGAGTATCCGCATCTGCCGAATCTATGCTGATCCACAAATTGCGCAGGTTTGTCTGAGACAGCCTTTCAGCTAATTTGTTTATTTTATAATTAAAATACGGACTTTCCCAGTCCTTGAACATATAACCGTTGGTTCCGGTACGAATAAAGGGTATGCCCTTTTCTGACGCATATTTTATCAGGTCAAGCAGCTCCGCTTCATATAGGAAGGGTTCCCCGCCGGTAAAGGAGAGCGCTTGTATATTCTGGTCGGCAGCAGAATCAATAATCTTGCAGATCTCCTCTTTTGCCAGCTTGGAGCGCTTGTAGGCTTCTGTTTTTCTCATACTGCATTGAGGGCATGCTGCGTTGCAGTTATCGGTGTATTGAATGATCAGTTGTCCCGGAATCCTTCCTTTAATGATCTGAGTAAAATGCCCGAAATTGAAAACTGATTTTTTATTTGTGTTCATTTTTTACCTCTTTCTCATTCAGGCACGGCCTACTGAAAAATATTTGAAGCCCTTCCCTGTCATAATATCATTATTGTATATATTCCTTAAATCAAAGAAATGCTCGCCTCTCATGGAAGCCTTTATCCTGTCCATATCAAGGCTTCTGAATTGGTTCCATTCCGTCAGGATCACTATTGCATCGGTATCTTCCGCGGTATCGTATTCATCTTCACAATATCTCAGTATCTCTATTTTGAGGTCATAGAAATAATTTGAAGCCTTTTCCATCGACTTGGGATCATAGGCCTTAAGCCGTGCTCCCGAGGAAGACAGCTCTTTAAGTATCGTCAGGGCGGGGGCCTCCCTCATGTCGTCTGTGTTGTTTTTAAAGGACAGTCCCAGAATGCCGAACAGCTTTCCTTCCAGGGGGCCCATCTCTTTTTTTATCTTCTCTGCCATCCTCTTTTTCTGTCTTTCATTGGCATTGATTGTAGCTTTTACGATCCCAAGCTCACATTGATACATAGCACCTATACTTACAAGGGCTTTTGTATCTTTGGGAAAGCAGCTTCCTCCATATCCCGGGCCGGCATGAAGGAATTTCGGTCCGATCCTTCCATCCATGCCCATACCCTTGGCAACCTGCTGAATATTCGCTCCTGATTTCTCACACAGCTCTGACAGCTCGTTTACAAAGGATATTTTGGTAGCAAGAAATGCATTGGAGGCATATTTTATCAATTCAGCCGTCTCAATATTGACTGTAAGGAAAGGAGTTTCATTGATATATAGGACCCTGTACACTTCCTTCATAATATCAATTGCCCGCTGTGATTCAGCTCCGATTACAACTCTGTCGGCGTGGGTAAAATCCTGAATGGCAGAGCCTTGCCTTAAAAATTCCGGATTGGATACAACGTCAAAATCCATGTCCAGGCCTCTATTCTCAAGCTCCTCTTTAATTATTCCCTTTACGGCCTGCCCTGTGCCAACAGGAACGGTCGACTTGCCGACAATGATCTTATAACTGCTCATAGTACGTCCTATCTGGTGCGCCGCCTCGTAAACATCGGACAGATCCGCACTGCCGTCAGGTCTCTGGGGAGTTCCCACTGCTATGAATATCACATCGCTTTGGTTTATAAGCTGCTCTATATCCGTCGTAAAGCTGACCCTTTTGTAATATAGATTCCGTGAAAGCAGATCCTCCAAGCCGGGCTCATAAATGGTAACCCTTCCGCTGTTCAGCTGTCCGATCATATCCGCATTCCGGTCGGCGCAGGATACCTGCCAGCCAAAATCTGACAAACAAACACCCGTAACAAGCCCTACATATCCGGTTCCTACTATGCCTATCCTAATCATAAAAATTCACACTGGTACTCTGTAACACTTAAAACCTGCATTGTCCTGCGAGGAATCAGGTGTTGCGGAGTACTAGGCACTGATAGTGCTCCTTTCTCCCAATACTTCCTTGTAAATATCAACAAGGCCGTCAATGATACTTTCCCAGGATCTGTTTTTACCATAGTTCAAACCATTTGCTTTCACATGCTCTGCAAGCAGCTTGTTCTCTAACAGCTCCTTCATGCATATATACAGGTCTCCGGCGTCCATCGCCCTGAACAAAAGCCCATTATACCGGTGACCGATGATTTCTTTGACTCCGCCTGCGTCGGCACCTATTACGGGAAGGCCTGAGGACATGGCTTCCAGGATCACGTTCCCAAAGGTTTCTGTAGCGGAAGGGCAAACAAATATATCACAGGAGGCATATAGCTCAGACAGTTCAATGCCCTTTTTAAAGCCGGTAAAAATCGTATCCTCCGGAAACATATCCCTGCTCTTTTCCATATAGGGGCCGTCCCCTGTGATTACTAAAGCAACCTTATCCCCGTACTCCTCTTTTATATTCTTATAGCTCTCGCTCAAAACATCCAGACCCTTTTCTACTGATACTCTGCCGACATATAAAAATGCCAGCTTGTTCTCAATGCCTAACTCTCTTCTCAGGTCGTCACTCCTGAAAGCCCTGTTGAAGCTATGAGAGTCTATACCCCTGGAGAAAACAGCCGTATTGCTTATATCATGCCGGGCCAGCGCTTTCTGGGCCTCCTTTGAAGGACAAAGAGTAATGTTGTTCTGGTTGTGGAACCACTTCATATAGTCCCATATGGCCTGCTTCAGAAAATCCAGCTTATAATAATCTGTATACTGAGAAAAATTTGTAGAATAGTTTGATATGGTCGGGATATTGTATTTCTTTCCATAGTAAAGCCCTGTGATACCCATATTGAATTCTGTCATCAGATGTATGATATCCGGCCTGAAATCCGATAGTACCTGGGATACCCTGAAAATGTTGGGCAAGGCTATCCTGCATTCCGGGTACAAAAAGAATTTCATGCTGTAGATTCTCTCTGCTTGAAAATCCTCATCCTTGTCATACCTGGGGGCAAAGATCTTATACTCGATACCGCTGCTTTCAAAATAGCCCGTCAGCTTATTCAATGTATTGGTAACTCCATTTATCTGGGGATTAAATGTGTCGGTAAATAACGCAACTTTCATTATTGACCTCCTGCCAGAGGCAGCATTGTATATACCGGCTCGTTTTCCAATACAGGCTCAGCGCACCTGGCTGAGAAGCAGGACACCGATTCGCAGACCCATATAGCCGAAGAAATTGCATAATAGATATCTTTGCTCAAGGTATCAGGCTCAGAAAAATAGTCACTCCTCATTTGAAATATAATTGATGCAATATCACGTCGCTCTTTTCTGCTATATATATCAAGTTCAAATTTATCTCTTCTTGTGAGCTTCCATAGTTCATATTGAAGTTTCAATTCATATAAAAAATGCCCCCCCAGATTATGGAATATCTCTTTATTCAAGTGGTATCTGCAAAAGAAGTCACATACATAATGGCAGATTTGCCCCAACTCAACCGAAAACTCTTCCAGGGACAGCTCCCCTTTCATCAATTCCTCCGAGCTGCTGTAAACATAAGCAGAATAATTTTCCATAAGATGCGCTTTTTTCATCAGCTTATAGGATAAATCAGGCTTTATATTGCCATAAATAAAAGCGTTCCTGTCCAATTCCATCTGCTTCCCTAAATGGCTGTAAAGTATTTTGGAAATAGCTATATGCGTCAAAAGGTTCATTTTTTACACTCCCTTCTTATACTGTTTTGTTTCTGATTACATTATATTTTGCTAATATAAAATTCTATTTAAAATGAGGTTAAGGTTTTGTCAATTCTATGTAAAGTAAGATTAATTTTATAAATACAAATAAAGTCAGTACCTCTAAATGAAGTACTGACTTTATTTGTATTCATAAAATTATTTTACCGGAGCTACAACTACCTGCCCTTTTATCACCTTGATCGCCAGACCGGCAACGTCTCACAAGCTAAGGGCAATGGGCTCTATATCACTTATAAACCGTTACGGCCATGGTTTTGAATATTGCATACAGCTCCATACCTTTTTCTATGCCCATTTCCTTTAAAGATTTCTTTGTGATGAGCGCCACAATAGGTATCCCAATGTCCAATATAACCTTTGCGCTGTTGTCCCCTTCAACGATATTGCTGACAATGCCTTTATGTACATTTCTGGCACTGCTGACCAATTTCCCCTTGCTGAGGATGATATCCTCCGGCCTGACCGAAATCTTTACATTGCCTGTCAAATCAGTGCTGACAACTATTTCCGCCGATCCGACCCTTGCAAAGGTTTCATCATCTTTCGAGAACAGGACGCCATCATATACGTTTTCCGAGCCCTTGGCTTTTAACAGGTAGCTCTCAAACTGGGTCTGGGAAATGCGAAGATGCTTTCCCACCTTGTGGGCATGCAGATCTCCACGCTTGATCATTTCATAAACAGTGTTTTTGGTTATCTTTAATTTTTGTGCGATTTCCTCCGGGGTGTATAAAATATCTTCATACATTTCATTCACCTTCCTTATCAACTTTTCTAATTGTACCACATAAAAAACCATTAGTACAACGGTCATTTACATAATTTCACAGTTTAGGCCAATTCATTGGAGCTGTAGGTTTTTTTGCTCCTATTGTAAAATTATAGTTTAATTTTTGTGCCAATGCTGATATAATAAACATGGTTAAACATAATTATACATAACTATACATCACAAAACATAATAACAAAGGAGAGATACAATGAAAACATTGAAAAAGGGAATCGCTCTGATCACGATTATCTCAGTAATCCTGGGAATGTCGCTGATACCTGCTTTAGCGGCAGCAGGACAACCTGGTATAGCTATTGATGGCAAAGCCATATCCATTCCGTCCTCTTACGGCGCCCCTTATGTTGATTCTTCAAATACGCTCCAGGTACCTGTACGGGGAGTTATAGAAAAACTGGGGGCGACAATTGTCTGGGACAGTAAAGCTCAAACAGCAATAATCAACGGTTCGGTCAGGATAAAGCCCGGTGCTTCAGAGATCCAGACAGCCTATGGAACCATTCCTATGAATACAAAGGTCGTCTCAAAAAACGACAGGCTCTATGTACCCGCTAAATATTTAGGCAATGCCCTTGGTTACAAAGTAGATCTCTCAACAAAAGACGGTGCTCCTGAGGCCAATATAGTCACCAAAGCGGCGCTGACGATATCAGCCGCAGCCAGCCTGAAGGATGCCATGGCAGAAATAAAGAACCTATACCTGGCAGAAAAGCCTAATACAAGCCTGACCGTAAATCTTGGCTCCTCCGGCGCTCTGGCACAGCAAATCGAGCAAGGTGCAGAGGTTGACGTTTTTCTATCGGCAGCTATAAAAAATATGACGGATCTGAAGGACAAGAACCAGTTGGATAACAGCACCATCAAAGATCTTCTCGGAAATAAGGTTGTTCTTGTAGTTCCTAACGATTCCAAAATATCTATTGACAATTTTGCGGATGTGCTTGACCCAACAATTAAAAGAATTGCATTGGGAGAACCAAAAAGCGTACCTGCTGGCCAATATGCGGAAGAAGTGTTTACATCCTTGAATATTTTGTCCAAGGTTAAGGAAAAAGCTGTTTACGCCAAGGATGTCAGGGAAGTTCTGACCTGGGTTGAAACCGGCAATGTTGATGCAGGAGTTGTATACTCAACAGATGCTAAAGTTTCAAATAAAGTAACAGTTATAGCTACAGCATCGGAAGGTTCACATAAACCGGTCATCTACCCGGCGGCTGTTGTTAAAGCAACCAAGAACCCTGAGGCAGCTAAAGACTTCTTGAATTTCTTAAGCAGTGACGCTGCAAAAGCTGTATTTGTAAAGTACGGTTTCAGCATACAATAAATAATCTGTTGTGCCGGCTGATAAAAGAGCGTAC
>JAEXXN010000020.1 GCA_023405875.1 Bacillota bacterium
CTGCCGGGCTTCCGCAATATGGATTTTTCATATGATAAGATTTATACGACCTACGATGAGGGATATATAAATTCCTATAAAAGAATGGACAGCAACAATTGGATTTTGCTCACGATCATGCCCGAAAGCGAGCTTACCGCAAAGTCTGTAAGCCTGTTAAAATACGTCGTGCTTTACGGGATCATCATCTCCGGTTTGGCCATATTCATAAGCATTTACATGTCAAACAAGATATCTTCACCAATTATACATATTAATAACTACATTAATAGTGCAAAAAACAGCAATGATATTTTTGGAAGTGCCATTGATAAAACCATTGTAAATGTTAAAGGCATTTCAGCTGTAGATGAACATTTGGATTCCTTTATCAGCACCGTGGCAAATAAGGTCGACAAGGAATTGAGCCTCTTTGACAAGGATGCGGAGCAGTTAATAAAGCAATCTGAATTTTTCAAAAATTCCCTTGAAATGAAAACGTATTTAACCTCAAGATTTCTTTCTGTCTTGTCTCATGATATCAGGGCCTCCCTTACCCTGATCAAGGGATATTCCCAGGGCCTTCTGTCGGGAATAGTCAAGGATGAGGAAGCAAAAAACAGGTTTATAAATGAAATATACAACAGCGCGCAGATTCTCGAAAAAATATCCTATGATGTGCTGGACTCAACCTATGAAGCCCAGGTTACCCACAAATTAAAAAAAGAGGCTGTCCAGGCAGACGAATTTTGCGGATATTTACTTTCCTCCGCCAGGGACTATATCGAAAATTCAGACCGGATCTTTTCCGGTTCATATAGCTGTGATGACTGTATTCTAAGTATAGACAAGGTCAAAATCATACGTGTATGGCAAAATATCATAAACAACTCTATTAAATACAGCGACAAGTTTTCTTTAATTGAGGTGACCATAAAAAAAGAAAACAACAGATTGTTGTTTCAGGTAAAGGATAACGGTATCGGAATAAAGGAAAATGACAAAAAGTATATTTTTGAAATGTTCTACAAGTCCGACTTATCGTCAAAAAACAGCTACGGATTGGGACTATATGTGTCCAGGCTACTTCTGGAATCACACGATTCCGAGCTGCAGTTTGAGTCCACATTAAATAAGGGCAGTACCTTCTGGTTTTATTTAGACATAATAGAGGACATCAAATAGGAGTGGGCTCCTATTTGAATTCAGCTTCAAACATGTAGCCCACTCCTCGAATTGACTTTATGTATTTTTCACTGCTGTCTGCACTACCAAGCTTTATTCTTATTCTCTTTACGTATGTATTGACAATATTTTCGTCGTATAAATCGCTCTGCCATATGTCCTTTAATATTTTCTGCCTTGAAATTGCACTAAAGGCGTTATCTATTAAATATACGAACAATCTGAACTCGGTATTTGAAAGGCCTATGTCCGAACCATGCTTTGTAACCTTGTATGCATTCCGGTAAATTTTAATGTCGTCAAACTCTATAGGTGCTTCCTGCTTTTTAGATACCATGTACCGTTCGGTCCTGCTTATGTGTGCCTTTATTCTGGCAATAAGCTCCATAGGATCAAAGGGCTTTATTATATAATCGTCCGCTCCTTCACCCAATGCTTTTACTATGTCTAATGAGGTGGAATTTGCACTGAGCATTATTATGGGCACATTTGAAATTTTCCTTATGTAATTGCAAATTTCCATCCCGTCCATTCCGTCCATATTTATGTCTAAAATCACTGCGTCCAAGGAGTCATCAAAAAATGCCAGCGCATCCTCGCTGTTGTATGCGCACACCGTTTTAAAACCATACAATTTCATATACTCGACAAGCATTTTAACTATCCGTGTATCGTCATCAACAATTAATATTTTTCTTTTAAGACTCAATACATCACCCCATTGCACAGTAATAGGTTACAAACAGATCAGGTTTCATTGAGAAAAATGCATAAATAGCCTTTGAAATGTGTTGCCTAAGTTACTTCCACCATAGATAATATATCCTTTTATTTTCTCTATTATAGCATATTTTTTTAAAAGCATTAATGAAAACAAACTTTTATTAACTATCCAAAATCAGCTTAATAAATTTCAATAATGTTCAATTAAGAATTTTATAACTCACTTGTGGTACGGTTCCCCCTTAATAATCCTGAACCCCCTGTAAACCTGCTCCAGCAGCACCACCCTCATAAGCTGGTGGGGAAAGGTCATCTTCGAAAAGGACAACTGATAATCCGCCCGCTTCAGCACCTCGTCGCTCAATCCCAGGGACCCGCCTATAACAAATACAATATTGCTCCTGCCCTTTATCCCCAGATTGTTGATAAACTCAGCCAAGTCCTCAGAGGACAGCTGCTTGCCCTGTATAGCCAGGGCGATTACGTATGCATCCTCTTTTATGTGCTTCAGGATGCCTTGTCCCTCTTTCTGGATGATCTGAAGCTCCTGGGCAGGGCTCAGGTTCTCTGGCGCCTTTTCGTCCGGCACCTCTGCTATTTCCAGCTTGCAATATTTTGAAAGCCGTGTTGAGTATTCCTCCACGGCTTCCTTGAAATATCTTTCTTTAAGTTTTCCCACTGTGATGAGTGTTATGTTCATTACCTGTATTCCTCCGGCATTTCCGCCAGCATTATATCTACAGTATGTTCAGTGTTGTTCCTCAGGTATGTGACCTTTATGGTATCTCCGACATTGAAGCTGTATAATATGCGCTTGAACTTGACCAGGGTGTTCACTTCTTCACCGTTTATGAGGGTTATTAGATCTCCTGCCCTGAGCCCTGCTTTGTCTGCAGGTGCATTTGTCATGACATGGTATAAATATATGCCCTTTTTTATTTCTACATCAATCGCATAATACCCCAGCATTTCGCTGTCCATGGGTGTTATTCCCATATAGGTGGGAATGAACGTTCCCTCCTTTATAAGCTTCTGGGTTATAGGCTTTGTGATGTTTATAGGTATTGCGAAGCCCAGTCCCTCTGCCGATGCCTTTACAGTGTTTATGCCTATTACCTGCCCCTGTCCGTTTATCAGGGGGCCCCCGCTGTTTCCAGGGTTTATGGCTGCATCTGTCTGGATAAGGTCCTCCATTACCGAGCCCTCGTCTACCATTATACTTCTGTTAAGGCCTGAAACTATTCCCTGGGTAACTGTCCTTTCAAAACGCATGCCAAGGGGATTTCCTATTGCGATACTGACTTCACCTACAATAAGATTGTCTGAATCCCCCAGCTCCGCTGCCGGCAGGCCTGTAGCTTCTACCTTGACAACTGCCAGGTCCAGCAGGCTGTCCTGCCAGAGTACCTTTCCGTCCAGCTCTTGCCCATCCTTGAAAAAGACTGTAAGCTGCTCCGGATGGCCCCCAACCACATGAGCATTGGTGATTATATAGCCGTTAGGATCGATTATTACTCCGGAGCCTACGCCTTCATAGGATTTCTTCCCGAAGAAAAGATCGCTCTCTACTGTCACTGTGCTTATCCTGACTACTGTCGGAGTAACCTTTGTCGCCACTGCCGCAGCTACATTCATCTCCTCCAGAGGCTTTATGACCAGCTGCTGTCCTGTCTGGACATTGCCGCCCTGCTGCATGGGTGCCAATTTACTGTATAAATAAGAGGGCACTATTGCCGCTACAATAAGTCCCCCGATTACGGCACCAACCAATGCAGTAACCAAGTACGGGAGGCCCGAGGGTCTTTTGTACTCCCTTTGCTGGCTTTCCGGAGCAGCCGGCACTGTATCTGCGCTATCTATTATGTTCTGTGAATCAGAGTTATCCTCCACATCCCTATGGAAATTTTGCAGCTCCTGGTCTTCTTCTGTCCGCTGATCCTTTGTACTGTTGTCAAATTCATCCATATCCTCATCCTCCAAAGGTTATTTGTTATGTACAGCTTGCACTATCTGTAATTAATATATCCAGGTAAATATTTTGTATTACATATATCAGCAGCAAATAAAGACTACAGCTGCATATAACCCTATTGCTTCATCCGATATCATAACACCGGCTTACTGAGCTTCTGGGTGCAAGCTCCAGCCTGATATCATAATTTATCTTGACCTGCTTTTGCTCCAATATTCCCTTTACCGTTTCATAGGCCAGCTCAGGAAAATTGTTCTCCTTGCTCAGGTGTCCCAGCAAGACTTCACGTACGCCCGTCTGCAGCAGCTCATATACAGCATGTCCCGCTGCTTCGTTTGAAAGATGGCCATGCTCGCTCAATATCCTTCTTTTCAGAAAATACGGATACCTCCCTACCTTGAGCATCTCAATATCATGATTGGCTTCCAGCAGTACCATATCCGAGCCGCTGATGCTTTCCCTCACGGTATCGCTGAAATAACCAAGGTCTGTTGCTATGCTCACCTTGCGGTTTCCTTCATAAAAGCAATAACCTACGGGATCCGCAGCATCATGGGGGATGCTGTAGGAGCTGACACCCAGGCCGCCGATCTCCAGCTTTTCTCCTACCGCAAAATACCTGACATTTTCCGGTTTCACTTTCCCTATAAGCTCCGCCATACTGTTCCAGGTATTTATATTTGCGTATATCGGAATATTAAGCTTCCTTGATATTATTCCAACGCTCCTTATGTGGTCGGAGTGCTCATGAGTAACTACAACAGCCTTTATAGTACTGGAGCATACTCCTATGTTGTTCAGGTTGCAGAGTATTTCCCTACCGCTTATACCGCAGTCCACCAACACCCCTGCACTGTCATTTCCCACAAAAACACAATTACCGCTGCTGCCGCTTGAAAGCGAGCAAAGTCTTATCCCCATCTTCTCCTCCAGTGCTGACTACGCAGTCTATCTATTTATCTCTCTACTCTCGTTATATCTGCTCCTATGCTTTTCAGCTTCTCCACCAGGTTTTCATACCCTCTGTCAATATGCCTCAGATTGCTTATTTCAGTCTCTCCCTCGGCAGCCAGCCCCGCTATTACCATAGCCGCTCCTGCTCTCAGGTCTGTCGCATGCACAGGAGAGCCCGACAGCCTGTTTATTCCTTCTATTATAGCAATACGGCCCTCTACCTTGATATTTGCTCCCATTCTTTTAAGCTCGTCAACATGCTTGAACCTGCCCTCCCAAATGCTTTCAGTTATGATTCCGGTACCCTCGGATATTGAAAGCAATACGCTCATTGGCTGCTGAAGGTCTGTGGGGAAGCCCGGATAAGGTATGGTCTTCAGATTTATAGCCTTAGGCCTTGATACTGTCCTTACCCTGATGGAATCCTCATTTTCATCCACCTCTATGCCCATTTCCCTGAGCTTTGCCGACACCGACTCAAGATGCGTGGGGATGACATTCTTTATCAATACGTCTCCCTGGGTGGCCGCAGCAGCAATCATATAGGTCCCTGCTTCCATCATATCCGGGATTATGGCATGCTCGCAGCCTCCAAGCCGCTCTACTCCCTTTATCTTGATTACATCTGTCCCTGCTCCCTTTATGTTCGCCCCCATTGCGTTCAACAGGTTGGCAATATCAACTATGTACGGTTCCTTGGCTGCATTCTCTATTGTGGTCATCCCTTTTGCCTTGCATGCTGCAAGCATTATGTTTATTGTAGCTCCGACGCTCACTACGTCCAGATATATTGGTGCGCCTATAAGCTCTGCTGCCCTGGCTTTTATTACTCCATGCTCTACCTTTATCTTTGCCCCCAAGGCTTCAAAGCCTTTTATATGCTGATCTATGGGTCTGATTCCTATATCACAGCCTCCTGGAAAAGGTACCTCTGCTTTTTTGAACTTGCCGAGGAATGCTCCAAGGAAATAGTAGGAGGCTCTCATCTTCTTGGCTATTTCAAAATCCACCTTGTGGCTCTTCATTCCCTTGCTGTCGATTTCAAGCTCTCCGGAATTACCGGTCTTTACCTTTGCTCCTACTTGAAGAAGAAGCTCTTTCAGGTATCTCACATCATCTATGTCTGGCAGATTCCTTATAATGCACTTGGAATCCGATAATATCGCCGCCGGAATGATTCCTACAGCAGAGTTTTTAGCACCGCTTATGCATATCTCTCCCTGAAGCTTATTATTTCCTTTGATTATCAGTTTTTCTTCCAAAGTATAAACCCCTTTTTTAGTTAATATTATAACGAGGCAATAGAAGTCCTCGCAACACACAAGGGGCAATGGGTCGGTGTCGGACTTCCAAGCCCTTCCCTGAAATCCTATTGCCTATTGTCCCTTGCGTGTACGTTAGTCTGCTATTTTAATATTATATCATTGTTTTATATGTTTGATAATATAGCAAAAAAAGGCTATTTTCCAGCCTTTTCTATACCTTCTACTTTTTCATTATATGCATTTATATATATAATATCCGTGTCGGTTGTAATTTTCCATACCGGAAAAGCTGTTCCTTCCTCCACCACAGATACATCCACCTGCTCATTGACACCTGTGCCGAAGTAATACCCCTGCTGTATCTGCAGTACTTCACGGCTTGGCAAGGCATTGTCCTTATTGTGCTCAGGCACCGCCAGCAGTGCAATGACCGGAGAAATAACCTCTGTCCGTTTCCCTGCCTGTTTTACAGTCTCAAACCATACGATCTCCGCTTTGTATATACCTGAATCGTTCACATAAAATTCCATACGGCTGTTGAATATTTCTGCATCCTTAAAGGCTTGGCTGTAGATAATCCGCTTATAGCCTCCGGCCTCCTCCACGCTTCTTATGCTCGCATCATCCTTCAGCCCCAGTCTGGCAAGGAATTCCCTGATCTTTTTGCTGCAAGCCTTTTCGTCTATATCCCCAGAAGGGCTGATGCTGCTGTCTGTGTATTGAAGCTCCCTGTTGTCCTTTATGCTGACTGTCACCGTCTTTCCCTTGAGGCTTACAATGCTGTCTGTTTCTGATTCCTCCACCTTTTCTTCAGAGGAAAAGAGGAGTCCTTCAATTTCATCCTTCATGAAAAGCTTATACTTCACGTTTATTGAAGACATGTCCAATTTTCTCTCGGGAATCTGTCCCTTGACGGCAATACCCTTTTCAGTCAGATAATCGGTGATACGCTTGGTATTTTCACTGTCCACATACCTGACACTTCCATTGTTGTCTTCCAGAATGTAATATCCCAGGATGCTGTTGATTATAAGAAAAACAGCTATAAGTATTGTCTTTGCTTTTGCCCAATCCATTTAAAAACCCCTCTCCGGTTCCAGAGTTTTATTGTGGAGCTATTTATCCAATATGAAGCCGGTCTCAGCATTCAAGATATAGCGCTGATTCAGTAACGTGCCGTTTTCCAGCCGCTCGACAGTTACCTCTGCAACCCACACCGGCACATATCTTATGTTCTTCTCCTCATATACCTCATAATATGCCAGATACATGTCTTTAACAGTCTTTATTTTTTCACCGCTCATTGCCTCGACCTTTTTATCAAGAAGAATATCAAGAATATCCCTGAAATTCATTACCTGCTTGTACTGCATGTCATTGCTCAGCGTTCTTACCAATCTCTTGTATCTCCTGACCTGATCGCCGACGATCTCCACTTCTATGGTGTCAACGTTGGAGCCGGATGCCATAACTATCGGCAGCCCTTCAAAGGAGTACCTGTACCTGATTATATACCGGTCTCCCCTCATACTCCTTATTATATCAGATATATAGCTGCCCTCGGGAAATTTGAAATGCTTGCTGACAAATTCTGTGCTTATATCGATTGCGCTGCTCACGTCGAGGGGCTTGCTGCCTGAAGCCTGAAGCTCATAGTTGACATATTCAAGCATCCCGTTGGTATACAGGTTTACTACCCGGTTATCACGGTTTGTATATACCAGTGTTCCATCCATGTTCTTTATTATACTGAGCGATTCCAGTTTATCATCGAACAACTCCGCTATTTCTTCCGGTATACCTTCTCCCGCTATCAACTCCATCTCCCCTGACAACAGCGGCAGCCCCTTGGACCCCATCCTGGTGGGAACCGCTGCATTCTTGCCGTATAGGGAAGGCTGGAACCTGTCGAATCTGTCAAGATAAATGCTGCTTGCAATATCAAGCTTTTCAAGGCTGGCGATCATGAAATCCAGATTGTTCTGAATTCCTTCCGTCCTGAACTCATAAAGTATGTTCTGTGCCGTGTCATACAGGTACATCTTCTTAAGGCTCTGGGAAATTATTATCTCATCAACGCTCTTTATTCCTATATAATCACCGCTGCTTATGTTCATAAGCTTGTATACTCCGTTGATTTCCAGCGGCATATTGAATATAAAGCTGACCCCCCTTGTACCTCTTATTCTGTTCAGCTCTTCCACCGGAACCCTTTCAATGACATCCTTGCTGTTTACAAGTACAGCCGTACGCATCACCCTT
>JAEXXN010000022.1 GCA_023405875.1 Bacillota bacterium
ATGCTGCATGATAAGGGGATAATATCAGGAGAACCCAGAATAGTAGCAATTGGGGGAGGCACCGGACTTTCTGTACTGCTCAGGGGAATAAAAAGATATACTTCAAATATAACTGCGATAGTGACAATGTCGGATGATGGCGGAGGCTCCGGGGTAATACGCGAGGATATGGGGATACTTCCTCCCGGGGACATAAGAAATTGTATAGTTTCTCTTGCCAATACCGAGCCTATAATGGAGCAGCTCATGCAGTACCGGTTCAAGGAGGGGTCCTTGAGGGGGCAAAGCTTTGGAAATCTGTTCATTGCCGCCATGAATGACATCTGCGGAAGCTTCGATGCCGCTGTAAGGGAAGTCAGCAGCGTCCTGGCCGTAACAGGAAAGGTACTGCCGGTAACCCTTGATAATGTGGTACTGTATGCTGAGCTTGAAGATGGTACCGTTATAAAAGGAGAGTCTCAGATTCCGATAAAGCAGCAGGCTGCAAACAAAAGGATCAGAAGAGTATTTCTTGAACCGGTCGATTGCAAGCCTCTGCCTGTCGCATTGAAGGAAATACAGGAAGCGGATGTTATCATTCTCGGTCCAGGCAGCTTGTATACAAGCATCATACCGAATATTATGGTAAATAATATGGCAAAGGCGATCAACAGCTCCACTGCCTTGAAGGTATATGTCAGCAACATGATGACGCAGCAGGGGGAGACTGTCGGTTACAGCCTTTCTGAGCATATCAGGGCTATCAATGAACATGGAAATAAGCTTTTGATAGATTATGCAATAGCCAATACCGGTGAAATACCGCAGACACTTTTGGAGAAATATAAGGGCGAAGAGGCTTCACCGGTTTTGATAGATTATGATATAATAGCAGATATGGGTATCAAGGTTGTTGAAGGGAACTTTGTGAGCATTGAGGACGGATACCTGAGACATAACTTTGATGAGCTTGCCAGGCGGATATTCATGCTTCTGGATGCCGAGAAGCTCAATGGCAGCAAAAGAGGATGGCAGGAGCATAATCTGCCGGAAGGCATATTAAAGAAGGATCAAGAAATTAACAAAGGGGAGAATAAGCTTGGATGAGAATATAAAAAAAGAGGTACTATCATGGGTAAAGCTGATAATATCAGCCTTTATCATAGCCTTTATACTTAAGACCTATGTGTTTCAGATAGCGCTGGTCAATCAGATATCCATGGAGCCTACGCTGCATGAAGGACAGATATTGGTCATTGCAAAGGTAAACTACCTTTTTGGCGACCCCGATAGAGGCGACATAGTAGTTTTGAGGGATGAGCTTGAAAACAAATACCTGATAAAGAGAGCGATAGGACTTCCGGGAGAAGTTGTTGATATAAAGAATGACAGGGTATATATAGATGACAAGGCACTGGAGCCTGATTATACTGCTGCACCTACCTCGGACAACGGATTTCAGAAATCCAAGGTGCCTGAAGGCAAATATTTTGTAATGGGGGATAACAGACCCCACAGCAGGGACAGCCGTTCGGATACGGTGGGCTTTGTAAACAGGAAGAATATAGTAGGCAAGGCTGTTTTCAGGATATGGCCCTTAAGTCAAATGGGAATTGTAAAATAGAGAGGTGCAATTATGACCTTTTCTTCCATAACAAAAAACGAAATATCCAAGATTGTTATTACAAACAAGTGCTGTCAGCTCGCCCTGCTGTCAGCACTTGTTAAAATGACGGGTACAGTACAGATACATGGAGTGAATAAGATAGGGGTAAGGCTTTCCACTGAGAATGCTTCAATTGCAAGGATGCTCTTTTCACTGCTGAAAAGCTGCTTCAAGATAAATACCAGGGTAGTGGTAAGAAAGAACAAGAACCTGAAGAAAAACAACAATTATACCCTGTATATCGATTCTGAAATGGGAGCTCTTGAGGTGCTGAAGGCTTCGGGAATATTGCAGGAAAGCGAGAAGGGGCTCAGGCTGAATTACAAGCTGCCTAACCAGCTTATAAAGAAAGCCTGCTGCAGAAAGGCGTATCTGAGAGGAATCTTCCTGGGCGGAGGCTCCATAAGCGATCCGGAAAAGACCTATCATCTTGAGCTTGTGACAAATAACGGCGACTTTGCAGAGGATGTAAAGGAGCTGTTGAATTATTATGAGCTTGGAGCAAAGGTAGTTGTGAGGAAGGGCAATTATGTGGTCTACATAAAGGAAGGGGAGCATATTGTAAAATTCCTGAGTATAATAGGAGCTCACACCGCTTTGATGAACCTTGAGAACGTCAGGATATACAAGGAAATGCGCAATAATGTAAACAGGATAGTAAACTGTGAGACTGCAAACCTGGACAAAACCCTCAATGCTGCTTCAAGACAGCTTGAGAATATCATATATATAAGGGATACCCTGGGACTGGATAAGCTCCCGGAGGGACTGGCAGAGATTGCTGAGCTCAGGCTGGAATATAAAGAGGCAAGCCTCAAGGAGCTGGGTGAAATGCTGAGTCCTGCGGTAGGAAAATCCGGGGTCAACCATAGGCTCAGAAAGCTTGATCAGATAGCGGAGGGCCTCAGGGACAGAAATAAGGAATAGTTTTACATTACCGGTTATATCTATGATATAATAATTGCAATCAAGGAAATAAAACCTTGACAGTTTTATTTCCTCTTTAAGTGCCGTGGAATTTTTGCTCTGTAAAACGCATATGGGCAGATAGCATAAATATAAGCAGGACAAGCCTTAAACTTTCTTGGCCACATTGGGGGGTAATACAATGAGAAGGATTCTGGTTGAAAAGTTAAAAGAAGGAATGGTTCTTGCCAGAACTCTGTACAGCCATGACGGAAATATACTGCTGAATGCCGGCATCATATTGCAAAATTCCTATATAAGCAGACTCAAGGAGCTGGATATAAGAGAGCTTTATGTCGAGGATGAAATAAGCAGCGATATAGTAGTAAATGATGTCATAACAGAAGAAACAAGATTTGAGGCCAGAATAAATATAAAAAATGCCATGGATAGCATCAGGTACGGCAGAACTCTTGATGTCAAGCCTGTAAGGGACAGTGTGTGCAAAATGATAGATGAGCTTATGAGCATGCAGGATACCATGGTAAACCTTCAGGATCTGAAATCCAATGACCAATATACCTTCAGTCACAGCGTAAATGTATGTGTATTGTCTCTGATCACAGGAATATCAATGAATTATGATGAAGGAAAGCTCAGAGAGCTGGGAATGGGAGCAATGCTCCATGATATGGGCAAAACCAGGATACCCAATGAAATATTGAACAAACCCGGTGAGCTTACAGCGGAAGAGTTCGGGATAGTCAGGAAGCATACCAACTATGGGTATGAAATGCTGAAGAGAAGCCAGATGCTGAGCACCTATGCCAGCTATATAGCCCTGACTCATCATGAAAGATTTGATGGAGGGGGATATCCGCTGGGGCTCAGAGGGACAGAAATACATGAGTTTTCAAGGATCGTGTCCATAGCTGACGTTTACGATGCCATGACCTCCGACAGAGTTTACAGAAGAAGGATAAATATAAATAATGCTATAGAGTATCTTATAGGAATGGGAGGCCACCAATTTGACTACAATATAGTGAAGATATTTACTGAGCATATAACAACTTATCCTCCGGGAACCTGTGTTCTTTTGAACAGCGGAGAAAAGGCCATAGTGGTGGACATCAACAAGAAGTATCCCATCAGGCCGATCATCAGGATGCTTACAGACCGGGACGGCCATGGGCTCAGGGAGCCGGTAGAGGTCGATCTTACAAAGAAAAACACGCTTATAATAAGTGAAACCATAGATGACATATAGTTCGCAGGGAGCGAACCGAATGCGTTACAACCTATGCAGCAGATTTTCTATTGATGGAGGGGTATTGATGTTCATTGGTATTGACCTTGGAGGTACGGCAATTAAAGCCGGCCTGGTAGACCGGGAGGGAAGGATACTTGCCCAATCTTCCATAGCTACCAAAGTGGGAAGAGACTACAGGCTGATAATTGAAGATATGAAAAGACAGATAGAGCAGCTGCTTCTGGATAATGGAGGCTCTATCAATGATATAGAATCCATAGGTATCGGAGCACCCGGACTTATGAATTACAAGACGGGGCATGTGATATATTGCACCAACCTGTTTTGGGACAACATACCGCTGGGCGTGGAGCTCCAGGAGCACTTCAGGAAGCCGGTATATATTGAGAATGACGCAACAGTGGCCGGCCTTGCCGAAAGTCTTTTCGGCTCTACAAAAGGAGTGCCCAATTCTGTATTTTTAACAATCGGAACAGGGATAGGTTCAGGTATAATAATAAATCACAAGGTTTACAGCGGAAGCCACTTTGCGGGCTCTGAAATAGGGCATATGATAGTCGGAGACAACTTCTACACCTGCAACTGCGGCAACAGCGGCTGCCTTGAAACCTTTGCCTCTGCAACCGCAATGATAAGATATGCCGGCTACAGGCTGGAGAAGGATAATATAAAATCTGTGATTCTGGATAAGGCTGAGGGAAAAGCAGAGAATATCAATGCAAAGATAATATTCGATGCCGCAAAGGAAGGGGATCCCCTTGGAATGGAGACTGTTGACAGGATGATAAAATACCTGTCCATTGGGATAATAAATATATTCAATATACTGGACCCTGAGATAGTAGCCATAGGCGGAGGAGTATCCAAAGCTGGGGATTATCTTCTGGACCGTTTGAGGGTTTCGGTGCAAAAGATGTTCTTTACGCCGAATATCAAGTATGGCGACATAGTGCTGGCACGGCTGGGTAATGAAGCGGGAATACTGGGTGCAGCATTCCTGGGAAATAATATGTAAAGAAGGAGATATTATGAAAAAGCTTAATTTTGATTATTCCAATTCCATGGTCAAAGATCATGAGATTGCCTATATGGGAGAGTATGTGCAGGCTGCACATAACATGCTCCAGGCCAAGACCGGAGCAGGGAGCGATTTTTTGGGCTGGGTGAACTATCCCAGAAACTATGACAGATATGAATTTGACAGGATATTGAAAGCCGCCCAAAGAATAAGGGAGAATTCCGAGGTGCTGCTGGTCATAGGCATAGGGGGCTCATATCTTGGTGCAAGAGCAGCGGTTGAACTGCTGGGCCACTCCTTCCACAACCTGCTGTCCAAGGAGAGGAGAAATGCTCCCGAGATATATTTTGTCGGAAACAATATAAGCGGTACGTATTTCAGGCAGCTTATGGATGTAATAGAGGGCAAGAGCGTAAGCGCCTGCGTGATCTCAAAATCAGGTACTACCACAGAGCCTGCAATAGCCTTCAGATTCATAAAGACGTACCTTGAAAAGAAATACGGCAAGCCGGAGGCAGCAAAAAGGATATATGCGATAACAGATGCATCCAGGGGCGCACTTAAGCAGCTTGCAACGGCAGAGGGCTATGAAAGCTTTGTAATAGCGGATGACATAGGAGGCAGGTATTCCGTGCTCACCCCTGTGGGACTCCTTCCTATAGCGGCTGCCGGAATCGATGTAAGAAGCATGCTTGAAGGAGCCAAAGAGGCACGGGAGGAATATAACAAGCCTGACGTACAGAAGAATCAATGCTACCAGTATGCGGCAGTCAGAAGTATACTTGGCAGGAGGGGCAAAGCCATAGAGGTCATGGTCAACTATGAGCCTTCCCTGCATTTCTTCGCCGAATGGTGGAAGCAGCTTTTCGGAGAAAGCGAGGGCAAGGATGGAAAGGGAATATTCCCTGCTTCCATGGATTTCTCGACAGACCTGCATTCCCTTGGACAATTCCTTCAGGATGGAACAAGAAACATGTTTGAGACCATAATCAATGTGGAAAAGCCAAAGGTCCAGGTTGAAATAATCAACGACGAGGAAAACCTTGACGGCTTGAATTTTATAAGCGGAAAGACCATGGATTTTGTCAATAAGAAAGCCTACCAGGGCACAATGCTTGCTCACATGGACGGCGGTGTCCCGGTAAACATACTCAATGTACCGGAAATAAATGAATACTATTTCGGGAAGATGGTATATTTCTTCGAGAAAGCATGCGGCATAAGCGGCTATATCCTCGGAGTCAATCCTTTCGATCAGCCTGGAGTTGAGGAATACAAGAAAAATATGTTTGCACTGCTTGGCAAGCCGGGTTACGAAAAACTCGGGGAAGAGCTCAACAAAAGATTGAAGTAGAACAGGTTTTGTACTATCATATTATATAGAGGACTTAGTTTTAAATAAAAGCACATATGTTAACATATGTGCTTTTTCAAAAGGATAAAGATAAATCGCGTCAGATACAGGAGAAAGCATCATGAAAAATTTTGTTCATCTTCACGTCCATACTGAATACAGTCTGCTTGACGGAGCGGGAAGAGTTGAGGAGCTGGTTGCCAAAGCGGCCGAAATGGGTATGGAAGCTGTGGCTATTACAGACCACGGTGTAATGTATGGGGTTGTCGATTTTTACAAGAAGGCAAAAAAGCATGGTATCAAGCCTTTGATAGGGTGCGAAGTATATGTTGCCCAAAGGACCATGAAGGACAGGGACCCCAAGCAGGACAGCGGGCAATATCATCTGGTGCTGCTGGCGAAGGATGAGGAAGGCTACAATAATCTCATAAAGCTGGTATCCATGGGCTTTACCGAGGGCTTTTACTATAAGCCGAGAGTGGATCTGGAGGTGCTGCAAAAGTATTCCGGGGGACTTATTGCTCTCAGTGCCTGCCTTGCAGGAGCCATACCCACCCATATAATGGATGGGAATTATGAGGCTGCAAAGGCTGAGGCCCTGGAATACAACAGGATCTTCGGCGAGGGGAATTTTTATCTGGAGCTTCAGGATCACGGCATAAAGGAGCAGACCCTGGTGAACCAGGAGGTAATAAGGCTGTCCAGGGAGACGGGCATACCGCTGGTTGCCACAAATGATGTGCACTATGTGGAAAAGAAGGATGCTGTGGCCCAGGACATCCTGCTGTGCATTCAGACCGGGAAGACCGTAGAAGAGGAAGGACGCATGAAATTCCAGGGGGAGGAGTTCTACCTGAAATCCCCTGATGAGATGTATGAGCTCTTCAAGTATATACCCGAAGCTCTGGAAAGCACATCGAAAATAGCTGAAAAATGCAGTCTGGATTTTAATTTCGGGCAGGTACACCTGCCTGCCTTTGAAGTGCCCGAGGGTTTTACCTCCGACACCTATATAAAGGAGCTCTGCTATGCGGGCCTGGAGAAAAGATATGACCAAATAACCGATGAGCTCAGGGAAAGGGCGGAATATGAGCTGTCCATCATAACCAAAATGGGCTATGCGGATTATTACCTGATAGTATGGGATTATGTAAAGTTTGCCAAGGATAACGGAATAATGGTAGGTCCCGGAAGGGGCTCCGGAGCCGGGAGCCTTGTGGCTTATTGCCTCGGCATAACAAATATTGACCCAATCAAGTACAAGCTTATTTTTGAAAGGTTCCTGAACCCCGAAAGAATAAGCATGCCTGACTTTGACGTGGATTTCTGCTATGAAAGGCGTCAGGAGGTAATTGACTATGTTGTGGGTAAGTACGGCAAGGACAGGGTGGCGCAGATCATCACCTTCGGTACAATGGCTGCAAGGGCTGCCATAAGGGATGTAGGTAGGGCCTTGAATATTCCCTATGCCCAGGTGGACGTTATAGCAAAGAAGATACCCTTTGAAATAGGTATGACTATCGGGAAGGCCCTGGAGACAAATCCCGAACTGAAGAAGCTCTATGAAGAGGATGAAACAGCAAGACACCTTATAGATATGTCAAAGGCTGTTGAGGGTATGCCGAGGCACAGCTCCACCCATGCGGCAGGAGTCGTCATATCCAAGAAGGCTGTTACGGAATATGTTCCTCTGCAGATGAATGAGGATGTAATAACCACCCAGTTCACCATGGGTACCCTTGAGGATCTGGGACTTCTTAAGATGGATTTTCTGGGGCTCCGGACCCTCACGGTCATCAGAGATACTCTCGAGCTTATCCGGGAAAAGGGAGGGGAAGTACCGGATATCGACAATATGGAGTATGATGACCCGAAGGTCTACAAAATGTTATCCCAGGGGGATACCTACGGCGTGTTCCAGCTGGAAAGCGGCGGTATG
Organism: Bacillota bacterium; assembly: GCA_023405875.1. Lineage (GTDB taxonomy): Bacteria > Bacillota > Clostridia > Lutisporales > Lutisporaceae > BRH-c25. The sequence goes on from JAEXXN010000022.1 coordinate 8,136, forward strand.
ACCCAGTGTATGAAGGAGCTGAAGCCCAGCTGCCTGGAGGATATCATAGCGGGGAACGCCCTGTACAGGCCGGGGGCTATGGATCAGATCCCCAAGTATATAAGAAACAAGCATAACCCGGATAAAATACAATACATGCATCCCGCCCTGGAGCCGATTCTGGATGTGACCTACGGCTGCATAGTGTACCAGGAGCAGGTAATGCAGATAGTCCGTGACCTGGGCGGTTTTTCCATGGGCAGGTCCGATCTTGTCAGAAGGGCAATGGGAAAAAAGAAGGCCGATGTCATGGCAAAGGAAAGAGATAACTTTATCAACGGTATACTTGATGAGGACGGAAATGTTGTAGTTGAAGGCTGTGTCAGAAGGGGGATACCTGCGCAGACCGCTGCCGATATCTTTGATGAGGTGGCGAAGTTTGCAGGCTACGGCTTCAACAAGTCTCATGCTGCGGCATATGCGATAATCAGTTATCAGACAGCCTGGCTCAAATGCTACCACCCGGTGGAATTTACTGCGGCATTGATAACCAGCTTCATGGGCAGCAGTAAAAAAGTAGCGGAGTATATACAGCACTGCAGGATACAGGGTATCGAAGTGCTTCCGCCTGATATAAATGAAAGCAGCGTCAGCTTCACCGTAAAGGATAACAAAATGAGATTCGGGCTTGCTGCAGTAAAAAATGTAGGAATCAATGCAATTGTGTCGATGATAAAAGCAAGACAGGAAAAGGGCAGATTTGAAGGGCTGTATGACTTTCTCCAGAAGATAGACTACAGTGTCATCAACAAGAGGACAGTTGAAAGCCTGATAAAGTGCGGGGCCTTTGATTGCTTCAATGTATACCGGAGCAGGATGCTGGCGGTATATGAAAAAATGATGGAAAGCATACAGGGCTTGAAGAAAAACAATGTAGAGGGTCAGATATCAATGTTTGATACCATGGAGCTTGTTGAGGATATGGCTGTTGATATTTATCCGGAGATAGATGAATATCCCCAGAAGAATCTGCTGGCTATGGAAAAGGAGATGCTTGGACTGTATATAAGCGGGCACCCCCTTGAAGAATACAAGTCTGAGCTGGAGGCTTCAGTATCAATTACCACAGCAGAGCTTACGACGGATACCGACCCGGAAAGCCATACGGCCGGGGACAATTTTGAATTGGACGGCAAAAGGGCTGTAATGGGAGGGATAATAGCGTCTGTGAAGCAGAAAGCTACCAAAACCAACAATATGATGGCTTTTGTGGAGCTGGAGGATCTTTACGGCACTCTGGAGGTAATAATATTCCCCAAAATATATGAAAGGTGCAGAAGCCTTCTTGTTCAGGATGCTATCGTACTTGTTGAGGGAAGGATCAGCCAGAGGGAGGAGGAGGCTGCGAAAATAATATGTGATAATGTGAAGCCTCTTAAAAAGTATTCCGGAAAGAAGCTTTACATAAAGATAAATACAGAGAAGCAGTCGGATATAATAGAAAGCTTGAGAACAGTCCTGACGGAGCATAGGGGGATACAGCCGGTCATTCTTGTAAACGAAGCCGAGAGGGCAAAGGGAAAGAATCCGGCTATGAAGGCCGACAGCAGTATGTGGGTTGATATTAACGACAAGCTTATAAGCAGCTTGAAAGAGGTTGCCGGTAATGATTGTGTTGCAGTCAAGTAATGTAATATTAACGAGGCGAAAGATGTACCCCACTGCATATCTCCCGCCAATATGTTTTGCAATAAACCGTTTACATCACAATTCAAATATTGCAAAACATATACCTTGCTTTCATAGGTTGCCTGATCCTTCTTTGAAGCTTCTTTAATGCAACCTATATAGTTGAAACGCTCGGGTAGGTTTTTGCAATTCTGCAAAAACCCTCATTGGAATCTTGTTATAAAAAAAGGGTAGAATAAGCTTGATATTGAAAGGCTTTTCATTTAAAATAATTCCTATAATATAGAAAATAATAAAACTATATATATATTCAGTGCATGATATTTTTGAGCTCAGCGTTCCAGGGGTGCCGACAAAGGAGGCAGCAAGTATGTGGACAGTAGTATATATGGCAAAAAACAAGAAGATCGCAGACAAGGTCGGTGAGATGTTGTCGAAGGAGGGGGTTCTTGTAAAGCAGCAGCCGGTGAGCAAGAATACCGGAGATGAAGATAGCTATTATGAGATATTGGTACTGGAATCTGAAGTGGAGGAAGCACACAATATACTCTATGAACGGGGTTATTAGAGGCGTATATTTCGCGAAAACATTTTTATAACTAATTCAGGTTTCTTCGCGTAAATATTTCCTTGATTTCATTGAATCAGCGCTATATCCTGATGGAATACCTTAAGCGCGTTCAATATTTTGTCGTGAATAGCAAGGCGGATAATTTTTTTAACCAATATTGGGACGCATTATGACCATGCAGGACAAAAGGGGGTAAAAGTATGAGAAACATAGCAGTACTGACAAGCGGAGGAGATGCACCCGGGATGAACGCCGCTATCAGAGCGGTGGTTAGAGTAGGAATAAACCTGGGTATGAATGTATATGGAGTAAAGAGAGGCTACAGCGGGCTCCTTAACGGTGATTTTATAAAAATGGAGGAATCCTCGGTCTCAGACACAATACAAAGAGGCGGAACTATATTGCAGACTGCAAGGAGTGAAGAGTTCAAAACAGAGGAAGGGCAGCTAAAAGCAGTCAATATGGCGAGGATCTTCAACATTGAAGGCCTGGTGGTCATCGGCGGGGACGGCTCCTTTGCCGGCGCAAAAAAGCTCGCGGAAAAGGGACTGGCATGTATAGGAATACCCGGTACAATAGATAACGACCTGGCATATACGGATTTTACAATAGGATTTGATACAGCGGTGAACAACGTTCTGGATGCCATAAACAAAATCAGGGATACCTCTACCTCCCATGAAAGAGTAAGTATCATCGAGGTAATGGGCAGGCACTCAGGGGATATAGCATTGTATTCCGGATTGGCCGGAGGCGCTGAGGGTATCATAGTTCCGGAGATGGAATTCAAGCTGGAGAATATCTGCAAGCTGTTGATAGAGAGAAAGAACAAGGGCAAGCTTCACAGCATAATAATCCTTGCTGAGGGAGTGGGTGACGGCAAGGAGCTGGAAAAGCAGATCATGGACAATATCGGCATAGAAGTGAGGGCAACAATACTTGGGTATATCCAGAGGGGCGGAAACACAACGGCTTTTGACAGGATACTGGCCAGCAGGCTTGGGGCAAAAGCTGTCGAGCTTCTGCACGAAGGAAAGTCCGGCAGGGTAGTAGGTATAAAGGAAAACAAGATAATTGATATGGAAATAGCAAAGGCACTGGAGATGAAGAAACAGTTCCAAAAGGAGCTTCATGAGCTTGCAGCCAAGTTGCAGTAGGTTGGCTGCGGTTTATTATGTTTATTGACAGGATACCTTGTATAGGTGCTCTTGGTC